>JBDTSC010000467.1:0-2994 GCA_039931375.1 Ardenticatenales bacterium | reverse complement strand
GTGTGACCTTCTGGTGCGCGGGAACGTCGCGTCGCGGGGATTGGAGTTGGGGATAGGTATGGGAACGTCAATCGCCCCCCGCCGGAGCCCCGCAGTCTAATCCCCTCCCACCTGCGCGTCAACGCCCCATCAGGGCGATCGCGGGCTGCGCCAGAATGCGTTCGCGCTGGCACTCGCCGGCCGCTTTGATGCGATTGCCGTCAACGCCTCATCCGCGTCTGCAGAGAGCCCGCGCGCTGCAACGCGCCGCCACCGACCGCGAGACCCTCGCCCCGCCGTTTCGGTGATGGGCGTGGCGCTGGAGCTGCCGAACGAGGTGTTGCACGGGAGGTTGGCGCTCTTCGGCGCCGTCCTACTGCTGGCCGCCGACATGAACGACGTCGCCGGCCTTGGCCGCTGCGATCGCGGCCACTACGCTTGGTGCAAGCGGCCGCAAGTCCGGAACGCGATTGGACAGTGCATGCATGACGATGACGGCGATGCCGCTCCGTGAAACGTCTTGCTGAAAGACGAGATTGCGATCCACCGTCACGAACACGGTAAACCCGGCTGCACGCATGAGCAGAAGGAGGGCGCCGTTACGCCTGCCTGCCCAACCTTCCGTGACGACGTGTGATGGGCTGA
Source organism: Ardenticatenales bacterium (assembly GCA_039931375.1). GTDB lineage: Bacteria > Chloroflexota > Anaerolineae > Epilineales > Epilineaceae > Avedoeria. The sequence continues at coordinate 2,370 of JBDTSC010000467.1, read as the reverse complement.
ACTCTGCCACTTCCCGCCCAAACCGCTGCGGAACGCACTCGTCAAGTAGCACCCGCGGGGGAGGTGTGCTCACGCCGCGGAGGCACGGGCCAGAAGCATTTCCTTGGCAAGTTCGAGCACGGCCACGGCCTGCTCGCGCGACACGCTCGGGAAGTCCACCAGGAATTCCTCAAGCGGGTCGCCAGCCTCGAGATAGTCAAGGAGGGTCTGCACCGGAACCCGTGTGTCGATGAAGACGGCGGTGCCGCCGAGGATTTCGGGGTCGCTGTGGATCGGCAACTGGCTCATGGCGTCCTCCTCACATCAGGGGATAGGAATTTCAATCGCCCCCCGCCGGAGCCCCGCAGTCTAAGCGCCTCCCACCTCCGCGTCAATGCCCCATCCGCGTCTCCATCGACCCCGCGCGTCCATCCACTCCCCCATCGGCCCACTTTGGCGAGCCCGCTGCGCAGCCGACACCGCCGTGGCCCCTTTCGAGCGGCAGTCGCGTCTCTCCTCGCGCCGTCCGTGCTCATCGCGACTTGCTCCCACCCTGCTACAATCCCGCCGATGTCCGCCCAGCCAACAGCCCGCCGCCGCTTCGCGATCCCGATCGAGCGCTACGGCAACGCGGGCGCCGCGGCGGAGCTGCGCAAGCTCGTCGGCCCGTTCTTGCTGCGGCGCCTAAAGACCGACCCCGCCGTCGCCGCCGACCTGCCGGCCAAGATCGAGGCCAAGGTCTTCTGCCCGCTGACCGCCGAGCAGGCGACGCTCTACCAGGCCGTCGTCGACGACGCGCTGGCCGGCATCGACGCGGGAGGCGACGGGGACGTCGGCGGCGGCGGCGGCGGCGACGAGATGGCGCGTCGCGGGAAGATCCTGGCGGTTCTCCTGCGGCTCAAGCAGGTGTGCGACCACCCGGCGCTGTTCCTGGCCGACGGCTCGACGCTCAGCGACCGCAGCGGCAAGCTGGATCGGCTCATCGAGATGCTCGAAGTGGTGCTGGCCTCCGGCGAGCGGGCGCTCGTGTTCACGCAGTTCGCCACCATGGACAAGCTGCTCTGCCGCCATCGAGGCGTTCGTACTCGACTGCAAGGAACAGGGCGTGCGACCGGAGAAGCCTGCCTCGGGCAAGCTCATGCTGCGGGTGCCGCCGGAAGTTCATGGCGCCGCTCTGGTTGCCGCCCAGTCCGCTGGCAAGAGCCTCAATCAATGGGCAACCGAGGTGCTCGAGGAAGCCACGCACGGTTGAACGATTGAGCCTGCGCCCGATAGGCGGTACGTGGTGCTGCTGCCGGATCGCGATCGGCCGTACGTGAACTGGACAAGCGTGTGCCCATTGTACGAGGATCGCATCTGGATGTGCCTGGACGGCGACATGTTGTCCGCGGTGGATGCGGCCATCCTGTCGGCCGAGCCCGGTTGGGAGTGGGGCGGCGCAGCGGGCTCGACGCGTCGCCAACCGACGATGATCGTTCGCTGAGACAAGTGTGCGGGGGACAGCAATGACGGCGGAAGAAACGGCGGAACCGAAGGCTCAACTCGGTTGGGCCGCGCTCGATGCGCTCAAGGGCGTGTTCGTCGAGCGAATCGCGGGGTTCACAAGCTTCAGCGATCCAGCCGGCAACTACCCGGAAGAAGAACGCGACTACAAAGACGCGTTGGTCGCACTTTTCAACCGAACGATCGACGCGTCGCAGTTCGCGGCGCCGATCGGGCAGGCGGAGGCGGAGCGGATTGCGGATGCGGTGGGGCAGGTATTGACTGCCAAATTGATCCGCGGTCCCCAGAACCTCCTGAACTACCGCTATTACACGTTCTTGTCCGAACCTGCATTTCGGCAGAGCGGCGAAGGCACGGACTCCTCCGTCGTTCGTTTTGCCCGCGCGTTCGGCGATCTGCTCTTCGGGCCGAACGACTCGGCCGCCCGCGTGGAGCGCTTCAACGCCGTGATGTGGCCGATCTGGCAGCGCCATGGCGTGACGAAGGCCGTCACGGTCAGCTTCCCGACGCTCTTCCTGATGCTGCACGATCCCGCTCGCGACATCTACGTCCGTTCGCGCGAGTTTGCCCGCGTATCCCGTGCGCTCGTCGGGTTCGACCCGCTTACAGCAGAACCGCTCGCGGCGCCGTGGTACCGCCAGGTCCAGGCGATTGCCCGCGCCTTATATGATGCGTTCACCGCGTGGGGCTGGCAGCCGCGGGACATGATCGACGTGCAGAGCTTCATCTATACGACGCAAGCACCGGCTAGCGAGTATCCGGTCGTGCCCGGCACGACGACACGCGTCGCGGAGCCCCCCATGTCCACACCATTCGGCGATATCCTCGCCACGCTCGAAGCCACTGGCCTCCACTTCCCCCCCGAACTCGTCGCCAACTACCTCCTCG
>JBDTSC010000466.1:0-3000 GCA_039931375.1 Ardenticatenales bacterium | reverse complement strand
GGCCCGGCATAGTCGCCCCGCCCGATGGGTTGGACTACAATCGCGCGCCGTGACCGCCGAACCCCCGCTGCCCGTTCCCGCCGCCGGCGACCCGGCGCTCGTCCTCAATGATCGCTACCGCTTGCTCGACGTGATCGGCGAGGGCGGCATGGCGGTCGTGTGGCGCGCCGAGGACGCCCTGTTGTCGCGCGTCGTCGCGGTGAAGCTGCTGCGCGACCAGTTCGCGTCGGACCCTGAGTTCCTCGAGCGCTTCCGCTCCGAGGCCCGCTCGGCCGCCGCGCTCAACCAGCCGGGCGTCGTCGGGTTGTACGATGTCGGCAAGGATGGCGGGCGGCACTACCTGGTGATGGAGTTCGTGCCAGGCCGCGACCTCAAGTCGGTCATCCGGCACGACGGCCCGCTGGCGCCGGGCCGGGCCGTGGAGATCGCCGCCCAGTTGGCGCGCGCGGTCGGCGCGGCGCACAGCCAGGGGCTGATCCATCGCGACCTCAAGCCGCAGAACGTGATCATGGCCTCGGCGACGGGGCGACCGAAGGTCGCGGACTTCGGCATCGCGCGGGCGATGTCCGATGTCGGCATCACGACGCCCGGCGTGGTGATGGGCACGGTGCACTACCTGGCGCCGGAGCAGGCCGCCGGCAAGTCGGCGACGCCGGCGTCCGACGTGTACAGCCTGGGTGTCGTCCTCTACGAGATGCTCACCGGCGATGTGCCGTTCGAGGCGGACAGCAGCCTGGGCGTGGCGATGCGCGTGCTGCACGAGGACCCCCAGCCCGTGGAAGAGCGCAGCCCGGCCGTTCCGCCCGCCCTCGCGGCGATCGTCCGCAAGGCGATGGCGCGCGATCCCGGCGCGCGCTACCCGGACGCCGGCGCGCTGGCGGATGCGCTCGACGCGTTCCGGCAGCACAGCGAGCAGCATACGGGCCCGACGCCCGTCGACGCCGGCTCGGTCGACGCCTCGTCCACGCAGTCGCAGCCCGATGCGTCCACCGGCCGCGCGGCCGCACGTCCGACGTCGCCGCGCCCGCCCGACCGCCGCCCCCCCGACCGCCGCCCGCCGGCGCTGAGCGTCAATGCGCCCCAACACGCGGGGCCGCCGCAGGGCCCGCTTCTCGATTGGAGCGTGCTCGGGCTGGGCGCGCTGGCCGTCGTTCTCGTGGGCGGGGTGATCTTGCTGTGGTACGCCAACCTCAGCCGCATCGGCGCCGGGTCCGGCCCGAGCGGCGCGACCAAGGGGCCCGGCGCGCCGGCCACCGCGGTCCCGGCGACGCCGACGATGGCGCCGGCCCAGGTCCAGGTGCCGGACGTGATGCATCTGGACGAGGCCGACGGCCGCGCCACGCTTCAAGCGAAGGGCTTTGCCGTCAGCATCGAGCCGATCGAATCCGGCGCGGCCGACATCGGGCGCGTCGTGCACATGCAGCCCGACGTCGGCGAGACCGTCGACGAGGGGGACGCGGTGAAGCTGCAGATCGGCGCGCATGGGCTGGTCACCGTGCCGGGCCTAGCGGACAGCCTCGAGGCGATGGAGCAGTCGCTGAGCGCGCAGGGCCTCGTGCCGGCCAAGCGCTCGATGTGGAGCGCGGACACGCCGGCCGGCGCCGTGATCGGCACGGATCCCCCCGCGGGCGGCAAGGTGCCGGTCGGCGCGTCCGTCTGGATCAACTATTCGAGCGGCACGTTCGAATCCACGAACGTGACATTCGAGGACGGGGTCTACCTCGAGGGCGTGAACCTGCCGACCAAGGGCTTCAAGGTGGGCGACACGGTCTCCTTCACCACCGCCTGGGAGGCCGTCGGCGACGTCCAGCGCGATCTTCAGGCGCGCTTCTTCCTGGGCGACCGATCCGGCGACACGATGTCGGCGGAGGCGACGGCGCCCCTGGCCCCGGATCGGCCCAGCGCCGGGTGGGGGCCAGGGGATCGCGTCGTCGGCAGCTCGTTTGCGATCGTTGTGCCGTCTGGCGCGTCCGGCATGGTGTACCTTTGGGTCGAGCTGTCGCCCGTCGATGCGCCGACCGAGCCGCTCGGGATCGTCGGCGGCGCCTCCGGCCAGAACGGCGTTCGGGCGCGCCTGTTCGATGTTTGGGTGGATGGGTAGCGCGCTGCGCGGGTGTGGACCGCGAATGCTATAGTTGAACAGCGACGCCGCCGGCGTCGCTGTTGCCGTTTGACGCAGAGGTTGGTACAAGGTATGCGGACTCCGAGGCGCAGCTGGTGGATCTGGGGCCTGGTGTTCATCGGGCTCGTCGGCTTGATGACGCTCTATCAGGCCGAACGCGGCAATCGACTCCAGATGCCCATGTCCGAGCTGGCGACGGACATTCGGCTCGGCAAGGTGCAGAGCATCGTCGTCAGCGGCGACGAGACGCGCGCGGTGGTGACGATCCGAAATCCGGGTCCGGACGAGCTCGCGCGCCGCGTCGTGCTCAAGGAGCGCGGCGTGCCGGCGGGGCTCGTCGAGCAGCTCGGATTGGACTTCGCGACGCTGCACGACAAGAACGTCACGTTCAAGATCGACCGGCAGTCCAGCTTCACCGGGCTGGGCGCGCTCGTCTCGACGCTCGTGCCGTTTCTGCTGATGATCGGCCTGCTCGCGTTCATGATGCGGCAGGCCCAGAGCGGGTCCAACCAGGCGCTGTCCTTCGGCCGCAGCCGTGCGCGCTTGATGTCCGGCGACACGCCGACGGTCACGTTCGCGGACGTCGCGGGCGTCGAGGAATCGAAACAGGAGCTGGCCGAGATCGTCGAGTTCCTGCGCGAGCCGGAGAAGTTCATCGCGCTGGGCGCCAAGATTCCGCGCGGCGTCCTGATGATGGGGCCGCCCGGCTGCGGCAAGACGCTGCTGGCCAAGGCGATCGCGGGTGAGGCGGGCGTACCGTTCTTCTCGATCTCGGGTTCGGAGTTCGTCGAGATGTTCGTCGGCGTCGGTGCCAGTCGGGTGCGCGATCTGTTCGATCAAGCGCGCAAGAACAGCCCGTGCATCGTGTTCATCGACGA
>JBDTSC010000465.1:0-3009 GCA_039931375.1 Ardenticatenales bacterium | reverse complement strand
CGCTGCGGGCGACGCGTCGTGACGACGCCGGCACCGATGCGCACCGTTCTGATCGCGAACCGCGGCGAGATCGCGCGGCGGATCATCCACGCGGCGCACCAGTTGGGCCTCCGCGCGGCCTGCGTCGCCTCGGACGCGGACCGCGACGCGGTGTGGCATCGTTCGGCGGATGTCGTCGTGCCGCTGGAGGGCTCGACGGCGACGGAGACGTATCTGCGCGCGGACCTGATCCTGGACGCCGCGCGGCGCGTCGGCGCGGATGCGATCCATCCGGGCTACGGCTTCTTGTCCGAGCGCGCATCGTTCGCGGACGCGTGCGAGGCGGCCGGGATCGCCTTTGTCGGGCCGACGGCGGATGCGATGCGGCGGATGGGCGGCAAGGTGCCGGCCGTCGAGCTGGCGCGGAGCGTGGGGGTGCCGACGGTGCCGGGCGTGAGCGGGGTCGGCCTCGGGCCGGACGAGTTGGCGGCGGCGGCGGCGAAGATCGGCTTTCCGATCCTCATCAAGGCGTCGGCCGGCGGCGGCGGGCGGGGGATGCGGCGCGTGGATGCCCCCGACGAATTCCCGGATGCGCTGGCGGCCGCCAAGGCGGAGTCCTTGTCCGCGTTCGGCGACGACACCGTGTTGCTCGAGCGCTACTTCCCGCTCGCGCGGCATGTGGAAGTCCAGGTGCTCGGCGACGGCCGCGGCAAGGTGATCCACCTGTTCGAGCGCGATTGCTCCGTCCAGCGGCGCTACCAGAAGATCATCGAGGAGGCGCCGGCCCCGAGCCTGCCCGAGTCGCAGCGCGCCGCCATCACGGCCGCCGCCGTCCGACTGGCCGAGGCGGTGGACTATCGCTCCGCGGGCACGGTCGAGTTCCTGGTCGATCCGACGGCCGAGCCGCCGGGCGGCTTCTACTTTCTCGAGATGAACACACGCCTGCAGGTCGAGCACCCGGTCAGCGAGCTTGTCACCGGCCTCGACCTGGCCGCGTGGCAGCTGCGCTTGGCGGGCGGCGAGCCGCTCACGCTGGACCAGAAGGACGTGACGCACCGCGGCCACGCGATCGAGGCCCGCCTGTACGCCGAGGATCCGGCCGCCGGCTTCCTGCCGTCCATCGGCCGCCTGGCGATGTACCGCTCGCCGAGCGGCCCCGGCGTGCGCGTCGACGATGGCGTGGCGACGGGCAGCGCGATCACGCCGCACTACGACGCGATGATCGCCAAGGTCATCGCCGCCGGCGCGGATCGCGCCGAGGCCATCGCCCGTCTGTCCGGCGCGCTGGCCGAGACGATCGTGCTCGGGGTGACGACGAACCTGGACTACCTGCAGGCGATCATCGGCCATCCCTCCTTCCGCTCCGGCGACGTGCACACGCGCTTCCTGGACGAGCACCTGCCCGACGGCCACGCCGCCCACACCGAACCGGACGATGCGGCGTGGCTGGCGGCCGCGGCGTTCGAACTCCTCGGCGGCGGCGGCTCACGCGCCGATGCAGGCGCCGGCGGTGAGGTCATAGGCGGGGCGAGCGACGACGGGCCGTGGGCGGCGCTGGGAGGGTGGCGGAATGTGCGGTAGACGCCCATGAAGATCACCCTCCAGATCGGCGACACGATGCGCTCCGTCGAGGCGCACCGCCAGGACGGCCGCGTCGTCATCCGCCTCGGAGCGCCGATGGTGGCCGAGGAAGGTGCGGCGGCGCTGCCGTCCATCCCCGACGATGCCCCGGCGCTGACGTTTCACGTGCGGCGCGGGGCGGACGGCGCGGTGACGCTCGTGGACGTCGCGGACCCGGCCCACCGGATCGGGCTGGCGGGCGTGGCGGACGGGAGCGATCGGCAGCTGTGGACGGACGGCCGGACGCTGCGGTACGCGCGGGTCGTGGCCGGCGGCGCCGCGCGCCATGCGGCGGACGATGCGGGGCTGATGGCGGCGATCCCGTCCGTCGTCCTGGACGTGCTCGTGGCGGCGGGCGATGCGGTGGCCGCGGGCCAGAAGCTGATCCTGCTGGAGTCGATGAAGATGGTCGTGGCGATCCAGGCGCCCCACGCCGGCGTCGTGACGGCCGTCCACTGCGCCAAGGGCGATGCGGTCCAGCCGGGCGTGGCGCTGCTGGCGCTCGAGGCAGAACCGGCCGTGGCGCCGTGACACCGTGACGCCGCCGTCCAGCATCGACCCGATCGCGCCGCCATCCGCGGCCGAGCGGGTGGCGCTCGATGCCCCCATCGCCCCTGCGGCGCTGCCCGCCGCGGTCGAGATGTTCGAGGTCGGCCCGCGCGACGGGCTGCAGAACATCGCCAACATCGTGCCGGCCGACGTCAAGATCGACCTGATCAACCGGCTGTGCACGCTGGGCTTTTCACGCATCGAGGCCGTCAGCTTCGTGCACCCGCACGCCGTGCCGCAGATGGCGGACGCGGAGTCCGTGATGGCGGGCATTCACAAGGGCGCGACGCGGATCGTGGGCCTCGTGCCCAACGTGAAGGGTGTGGAGCGAGCGCTGGCGTGCGGCGGCCTGGACGAGCTGAACTTCGTGCTGTCCGCCACCGAGTCGCAGAACCAGCGCAACCTACGCCAGTCGATCGCCGAGTCGCTGGACGCCCTGGGCGAGTCGGTCGCCCTCGCCCGCTCCGCCGGCCTGCCGATGCGCGCGACGATCTCGACGGCCTTCGGCTGCCCGTTCGAGGGCTACGTGCCGCCCGAGCGCGTCCTGGCGATCGCCGAACGCTGCGCGGAGCTGGGCGCGAGCGAGATCTGCCTGGGCGATACGACCGGGATGGCGGTGCCGACGCAGGTCTACCGCCTGTTCCGCGCCCTCGCGCTGCGTATTGGCCCGCGCGCGATCCCGCTGGCCGTTCACCTTCACAATACGCGCGGCTCCGGCGCGGCGAACGTGATGGCGGCGCTGCAAGCGGGCGTCGCGATCGCGGACGCGTCGATCGGCGGCCTGGGCGGCTGCCCGTTCGCGCCGGGGGCGACGGGGAACGTGTGCACGGAGGACACGGTGCACATGCTGCACGGGGTGGG
>JBDTSC010000464.1:0-3010 GCA_039931375.1 Ardenticatenales bacterium | reverse complement strand
GGGCGGGCGAAGGGCGAAGCACCGGGGCGGTGCTTCGCCCCTACCGGGTCCCCACCCACGGCAACGCCATGCGGCGCGTGCGCTCGTCGTCCGGCGCGAGGGCGTGGATGTCGAAGGCCATCACGCCCAGGCCGAGCACGTTCACAAGGAGCGTGTCGCCGGCCAAGGCCAGGCCCGGTGGCGCATACCCGTGATCGCAGCTGACGGTGGGCGGACAGGCGTGCGGCGGCTCCGCGAAGCGTCGCTCCGCCACGAACCGCGGCGCGGCGGCGTCGGCGGCGTCGATGGCCACTAGGCGGTCCGGGCCGGCGACGAAGACGGTGCGGCCGCGGACGGTGATGGCGTCCAGGGGGTAGTGCCGCATCCCGTCGTTCGGCGGCGCGGCGTCGATCGTCCCGACGCGCGCCGGGCGGTTCGGGTCGCGGGCGTCGTACACGTGGACGCGATCCTGGAGGTCGAGGAGGTAGACGCGATGGTCGTCGGCGGCCAGGTCGGCGATGCCGTGGTCGAGCGGGAGCGCGGCGGTCGACTCGGCGGCCGATGGGGTGACGCGCAGGACCTGCAGGATGCCGGCGGCGGGGGCGGACGACGACGAGTCGTAGAAGCTGACGGCGGTGTACAGCCGATCGCGTTCGGCCGCGATCTGATCGCCGACCGTGGCGGTGCGCCATCGTGTGGACAGGATCGGGCCGCTCGCGTCGAGCGCGGCGACGGCGTTGTCGCTCGGCTGAGCGTCCTGGCGGTCGGCGACGTAGAGCGTCGTGCCGACGGCGGCCAGGTCGGTGACGCGCCGATCGGCGGCCAGCGGCGGAGCGGCGAGGCGTTCGGGCGTCGAAGGATCGCCGACGTCTATGAACGACACGCTCCAGTCGCCATGCTGCGCAACCCATCGGCCGGCAAGCGCGGCGGTGATGTTCCAGGCCTCTGTATGGTCCGGCGATCGGCCTACGACGTCGCGCCGCTGTTCGCGCAGCGTTCTCGGGTCCAGAGCGGTGAGCAGGTCGACAGACGAGCCCGCATCCGTCCAATACACCATTCGCCCGCGATCCGCCGCGATGCCGTTGTGCTGCGGCTGGAGCAGCGGCGCCAGCGTGGCTGCCACGCGAGACGAGGTCGACGTCGTGACTTCGAGTGCGGACAAGTCATCGCCGGATTGACCGAACGACGTTTGCCCGTCCAGCGCAAGTCGCTCGTTGCCGGCATAACCGCGCGTCGCCACGCGGCCGACCGATCGGAAGTCCGCGAACGCATCGACCGCGACGCGCAGGTAGCTGCCGAAGCCCGCGAAGTCGTCGTGGCTCGGCACGAGCAGGTCGGCGCCCAACCACGCCGCCGTGTCCGCCGGGTATGCGAAGCGACGCATCTCGCGGCCGAGCGGCGGGAACTCGGCCAGCGCATGCCCTTGGCCCACGACCGTCGGCGCGCACGGCGTTGTCAGGTCCAGCACGTGCACGCTGTCGAACGCGACGAGGTAGCCGTAACCACCCCTCACCGTCAGGTCCACGGCTTTCGACTCGACGTCACGCATGCCGCAGCGCGCCGGTCGGAGCGGGTCGCGCACGTCGAAGGCGATGACGTGGGCCATCGTGTCGTCCAGGCCGCTGACGTCGCCCGTGCGGGTGACGACGTAGAGCCACCTGCCGTTGGCCGTCAGGCTGACCACGGTGCCGGTCAGCGGCAGCACGGACGTCACGGCCGCATGCGCCGGATCGCGCGCGTCGACGAGGACGAGTCGATCCGGGTCGCCGGGTGCGTTGTCAGGACGATATCGCACCACGCCCGGCCCCGCGACCGCCGCCCAGCCGCCGCCGAGGGCGACGACGTCGCTGTCGCCGGCGCTCGGCCACCGCCCGACGCCGACGGGCAGCGCGATGTCGACGGCGAGGCGCATCGACAGGGCATCGGCGCCTGCCGCGGCGTGATCGCCACCGAGCGTGTTGGGGGCGCTGGCGGCGATGTCGAGGACGACGAGACGGGCTTGGTCGGGCACCGTCGCGGCGGGCAGCTGGTCCCAGTCGATCAGGCCGAAGAGCCGGTCCTCGTCCGGCGCGAACGCCATGCGGTGCATCGTACCGGGCAACAGCGCCGCCTCGCCGTTCGGGCCGTTCGGGCCGATCGGGCCGCTGCCTAGCTCACGGGGGTGCGTCGGGTCGGCGACGTCGTAGGCGTGGAGGCGGTGGTCGAAGCTGGCGTAGACGGTGTGGTTCTCGAGGAGGATGGCGCCGAGCGGGCCGCCGAGGCGGGCGAGGAAGGGGAGGTCGGCGGGCGCGGCGCGGCTGTCGGCGGCGATGTGCGCGGTGGCGTCGCTCCGCGTGATCGAGGGGGCCGACGCGGCGAGGCGGGCGGTGGCGGCGATGGTGGTGGCGGTGGCGGTGGTTGTGGCGGTGGTGGTGGCGACGGGTGCGGCTATGGCGATGGTGAGGAGCGCGGTAGCCTTGGCGATTCGCAGCGGGCTCGGCGGCATGTGGCGGTGGGGCATGCGATGGCCTTTCGTTGGCGGCGGCGTTGGCGGCGGCGTTGGCGGCGGCGTTGGCGGCGGCGTTGGCGGCGGCGTGGGCGGCGGCGTAAGTCTGCATCCGCGACGGTGGGGTGCCCAACGATGGCGGTGGGGCGGGAGGGAGTCAATCGGCTGAGCACGATCGGTTGGTGAATCAAATCGATTCACGGCGTGAATGAAATTGATTCCGTCGCCCGAGGGAGTTGCAGGATTGGTGAGAGCGAACACGTAGCCGTCGGCGACCGTGAGGTCCGCGATCGTGCCCGAAATCGCGATGCTGCCGCTGACTCGCGGATCAGGGTCCGGCCCAGGAGCCGCCGGCTCGAGGTCCATGATCGTCAGCCGCGATGTCGCGGCCTTTCCGCGCCCATCCGCTCGAGCGGTTGCAGGAGCGACAGCACGCGGAACGCGCCCTCGCGCAGCGCCGCGTACAGTCGCCCGTCGTCGCCGTCCTCGCGCACGCTGATCGCGCCCAACGCGCCCAGCCCCTCGAGCCGGCCCGACAGCGCCGCG
>JBDTSC010000463.1:0-3013 GCA_039931375.1 Ardenticatenales bacterium | reverse complement strand
CTGCTGACGGCCAGCACGCCCTCGCCGAACGCGATGTCGTCGGCCCCCACGTCCTCGTCCAGCCAGTCCGGATCGGGCTGGCACGCCGGCGCCCCGATCTCGGCGCGCCCCGGTTCGCCGGCGAACCGCACGGCGGCGACGCAGCGCGACCTCTCGAGGCCCGCGCTCCGGACGCGGACGAAGACCCAGTCGCCCTGCGCCGCGATCGTGCTCGCCGGCGCGAGCGGGAGCGCGGCGCTGTCGACGACGTGCGGCCGCTGGCCGAGGGCGCCATCGAGGGCGTACACCGCGTCGCCAGCCGTGGCGTACAGCCGGTCCCGCTCGGCCGCCAGCGCCAGCGCCGTGACGACGTCGGGCAGCGGGATGCTTCGGACCGCCGTCAGCTGCCCGTCCGGCTCAGCGCGCAGCAGGACGACGTCGGTCCCGACGCCCACGTACGCCGTCGCGCCGTCCACGGCGAGCCCCCGCAGCCGGCCCCCGAGGTGGGCGACCGGCGTGAAGCCTTCCGCGGCCGTCGCTTGCGCGGCCGCGGCGGTCGCGTCGGCATCCCATCGCGTACCGCCGTGCGGTGCGCCGACCTTGGGCCGCGCGTCAGGAGCGGCCCCGGCCACGCCGCCGGACGAGGCGGCGACGGACGCGGCGGCGATCACGGCGGCGCCGAATGCGGCGCACGCCGCGCGGCGGCGGCATGGGCGGCGCGTGACAGGTGCCACGAGCGGGCGAGCGGCGGCGGCGGGTGGTGGCTGCGGCATCGATGGTCCCTTCGGGAGCGGGTACGGCGCTTTAGCGCGCGGCGCCGGATGATTCGGCGATCGGTTCGAGCACGCCGAAGGACTCCACGTCCGTTTGCGCCTGCGAAGCGTCCATGCGGCCCGGCGTGAAGGGAGCCGTCAAGGAATAGGAAATTTTATCACCCTCCCCCGAGACTACACCCCCGCCGCGCCCCGCGCAATCGCTCCTCCCACGCCCCGATCCCCCGCCGCCGCCCCTCCCCACGCGCGCGGCTGCGGCCCGCAGCACCGCCGCCGCGCGGCTGCACGCCCACCTGCACCGCTCCACTCTGCAAGGCGGTGGACGGCCGAGAGGACACAGTTCACCGCCTGGTGCGCCAGCTCCGAGCCCGCGAAGTCGAAGGATCAGCAGTCGTCGGTGTCGACGACCGTTCCCGAAGGGCTTCGCAGTTCTGCTTCGTCGCCGTCGTTGTTCCAAATGTAGGCGGTCGTCCAGCGCAGGATGTTCTCACCCGATGGCGGGGCATCAGGCCCGCTGTGGACGTCGACCGAAGCACCTGGTGCCAAGGTGTAGTTGGAGAATGAATAGGTCTGTGGGCCGACCACTGAGACGATTTTCCAGCCGGACAACTGGGCGGAGGAGCCCCCGACGTTGTCGATACGGATGTACTCGTCCCGGCCTTCGCAGTGCAGCACACCAATCAGCAACTGCGCGGGCGGCGGCGGCGTAATGGTCGGGGTAGAGGAAGGCAGGGGCGTTAGCGACGGCGTGTAGGTTGTGCTGGGCGTGGGTGTCGTGGACGGCGTCGGCGTGATGCTCGGCGTGCGCGTGATCGTCGGCGTCGGCGTCGTAGTGCTGGTTGGCTGCAGAGTGGGCGTCGGAGAGGGCGTTGGTGTGTAGGTGATGGAAATCGGCGGTACAAGTTCAATGCGCTGAGCCGACTTCAACAACAGTGGAAGATAGACGGGGCTCGGGCTCAGTGGACCCTTACCGCCACTCTCCACCGTGGCGGTCGCCGTGGCGGTAAATGTGGCGGTAGCTTCGACCGTGGCGTTTGGGCAAGCCTCGCCGCCCCAGAGTTCGTGAACCCACTCCGGATGGTCGATGAAAGGGTTGCGGTTGCGTTGAAACTGTTCGATGACATCGTTGCGACGTCGTTCTCTATCGTCTACGGGATCCTCGCAGTTCCACCGTAGAAGGTCCGAGAGCATGCCCATATAGGAAGGGCTGCCCTGAGTAGCGGAGATGACACCTCGGTTATCGGTCAGCACCAGGTTGTGTTCACGGCACGATTGGGCGGTGACATCACCATCGTACCGAACGTCCATGTAGAACAAAGCCCGAGCCACATCTCCACGCCGCCCCGGCCACACCTGCCACATTCCGGAGCTACCGCCCCGCATCCTGTTTTCGACGGCAGGGCTGCCGCAAAGTTTTTGGGTGCAGGTTGGGCAGCTCCCAAATGGCAAGTTGCTGCGCGCCGCGTTGATGTCCCTCTCAGTAGGAAAGAGGTGGTGGAGGTCGGTGAACGCGAAGTCGCATGGCACGTCGTCGAGGCCCCCTAGGGACTCAGGCCAGACATGCTCGCGCTCCCACCCGTTGTTGCCAGATGACGTCGCAGTGATCGACTGGTTGCAGTAGAGGGTCAGAACGTGTCCAGGCCGGTTTCGGTCAGCCTCGGCGAGCGAAAGCACGTCCCACGTGTCCGTCGCATTGCTGCTGCTGTAGGGGAGACGCCTGTGACCACTTGCTGCCAGCTGATGAACATACGCGCGGGTCACGATTGCTTGTTGGCCGGGCGCAGCGCCAACGCGCGCTCCGATCACGCCAACGACGATCGCAACGATCAGCGCTATCGCAAGGATGGAGGCCCGAAAACGGGCCGAGGGGATGCATGCTGGGGGCATTGGGCACCAGGATGCCGCGATCGGCGCCTGCGCGCAAGTTATGTGAGACGTACGTGAAACGCCGATGTGCATCCACCGACTGAAGCCGATCACGTTTTCCGGACCATGCCGATCAAGAATTCCGAAGCATGTCGATCAGAGATTCCGGCCCATGGCGACCAGAAATGGCCGGCCGCCCGGAAAACGTTTCAATCACCGCCCCCCGAGACTAAACCCCCGCTGCGCCCCGCGCAATCGCTCCTCCCACGCTCCGATCCCCCGCCGCCGCCCCTCCCCACGCGCTCGGCTGCGGCCCACAGCACCGCCGACGCGCCGCTGCACGCCCATCTGCACCGCTCCAGCCCGGCTCAAACGCGTCGCGGACCGTCTCCGCC
>JBDTSC010000462.1:0-3033 GCA_039931375.1 Ardenticatenales bacterium | reverse complement strand
GCCGTCAACACCACGTCGTCGCTCGTGACGGGCGCGCCGTCGTGCCAGACCGCGTCGCGCAGCTTGAACGTGTAGACGCGCCCGCCGTCCGTGATCGCCCACGACTCGGCCAGATCGGCCTTCATCAGGCCGTCGCTGTCCGGGCGGGTGAGGCCGCTGAACAGCAATCGGGCGACGTCGATCTCGACGTCGCTTGTGGCCAGGATCGGGTTGAACGTGCCGGGTCGGCCGACGACCGCCTCGATCACCTGCCCGCCGCGGGCCGGCCGGTCTTCAAAGGCCCGATTCGAGACGAACAGGAGCACCAGGCCGATCAGCGCGATCCCGCCCGCGGCCAGCGCGATCTGCCAGCGCAGGTTGCGGAGCAAGGCTTAGCTGCTGTAGTAGACGGAGAGAAACGCCAGCAGCAAGAAGATCCCCGCGAACACGATCGTCGTGTCGAAGACCGTCTTCTCGACGCCGCGACGTGTTCGGTACAGGTTCTCGCCGCCGAACATGTCGCCAAGGCCGCCGTTGCGGGCCTGCAGCATGACCAACCCGACCAGACAGGTCGCCACGACGATAATGGCGACCTTGATGTAATCCGTGAGTGCCATCAGTTCCTCCACCCAAGCCGCCGGGCGGCTTCGTTCAGGCAAGAGCGGCATTCTAGCGGCACCCTGCGCCCGCCGTCAACGATCGTCGGCACCGCCGCGCCTTCCCGTAGCCGGCGCGGAGCGTGTTCACGACCGCCTCAACGGATGCCGGGCGCCCACCAGAACGCCATCGCCAACATCGCGTAGACCGCCATGAGCATCACCCCCTCCAGCCAGTTCGACGCCCCGTCATGCGCGACCAGCGTCGCGACGCCGCTGGCGGCCGCCAGCGCGACGAGCTCCAACGGGCTGAAGATGAGGTCCATCGGATGACCGAGCAGGAGCGAGAGGAAGACGAGCAGGGGCGCCACGAAGAGCGCGATGTGGATGCTCGATCCGAGCGTCGCGGCGATGCTGATGTCGGCCCGGTTGCGCCACGCCATCTCGACGCCCATGAAGTGCGCGGACACGTTCGTGGCCAACGGGACGATGATCAATCCGACGAACATCTCCGTGACGCCGTGGTCGCGCGTCAGCGGGCCGATCTGATCGACGAAGATCGACCCGAGCCACGCGACCCCGACGAGCGCCGCGGCGAGCGTCGCCAGCGCCCGGCGCAGCGGCCAGCGCGGCGCCGCGGCCGGAGCGCCGGCGATGGCCGATGGTTCGTCGTCCCAAAACAGGGCGAAGTAGAGCGCGAGGGCGTATACCACGAGCATCGTGGCCGCGACCCCCTCGCTCAGGCTCTCGATGGGGCCGCTGTTGCGCGGCGCCGGCACGAACGTCCCGTACAGCGCCGGCACGGCCAGGGCGATGACGGACAGGACCATCATCGTCGCCGAAAGCTCGGCCTGCTCGCGGTTGAAGTACTGCCGGCGGTGCCGCAGCCCGCCGGCGAAGAACGCCAAGCCCATCACGAGCAGCAGCGTGGACAGGAGCGCGCCGGTGATGCTGGCCTTGACCAGCTCGTGCCGGCCCGCCGCCAGCGCCAGCGTGCACAGCACGAGCTGCGGCGCGTAGGCTAGCGTCGCGGTCAACAGGCCGCCCGCGCGCGCTCCGGCGTACGCCGCCACCTCCTCGTTCGCCCGGCCGACGAGGCGCGACAGCGGCACGAGCGCCAGCGCCGCCGCCCCGAACACCCAGGCTGAGTCGACCCCCACGCGCTCGAGGATTGGGGCGAGAGGAACGAACGCCAACAGACCGTACACGGCCAGCCGCCAGCGGATCGGCATCACGTCCGCACCGGCCGGTCGAACGGCGTCGGCCATGCCTCCCATAGGGCCGACGCCGTGGCCCGCAGCGGATCCGGCGGGCTGAACAGCGCACCCTCCGCACCGACAGGCACGACAAGCTCCAGCGCGCCCGGTTGGATCGAGATGCGCACCGGCGTCGTGCCCCACGGCTCGGCGTCGACGTGCACGGCCAGCGGTGGGCGGCTGACGATCCGCACGGTACGGCACGGCGTCGAGAGCAGATGCTCCGCGTCGCGCTCGCCGCCGAGGACGCGCCGCTGAAACGCGCGCGGGGAGCCCGCTCTCGCGGCGGCGAGCCAGTGGGCGACGGCCCGCACGCCCGACGGCCCGAAGAACGTCGCCGCGTCCAGCCGGCCGTCGTCGAACACGGCTTCGGGCGCGAGGTGCAGCACTCCGGCGTACAGCGGCATGTTGTTCACGATCACCCCGCGCAGATGGCCCCGCGTTCGGACGCCGTCGATCCGCATCACCGCCTCGCCCCCACGATCGAACAGCAGCGTCCGCGCGCCGACGATGGCGTACGCCCAGGCGCCGAGCCGCGACTTGAGCGCCGTGTGCCCCGGCCCCTCCAGCGCCGCGACGACCGCGGCGTCCGCGCCGACGCCGGCCCACATGACAAAGTAGCGCTTCGGCCGGCCCGCCGCTTCGACCAGCCCGACGTCGATGCGGTGCACGACGCCATCCGCCAGCGCGTCGGCGGCCGCGCCGAGGTCGGGCGTCCGCCACGGGCTTGGCCACGCGACGAGGCCCAGCTGGGCGGCGAGCACGTTCGCCGTGCCGCTGGGCAGCACGGCCAGCGCGGTGCGCGTGCCCACCAGGCCGTTGGCGGCCTCGTTGACCGTCCCGTCACCGCCCGCGACCGCCACGATGTCCGCGCCGTCCGCGGCCGCCGCGCGGGCCAGCGCCGTGGCGTCGCCGGGTGCCTGGGTGGAGCGCCAGCGGATCGTCCAGCCGCGCAGCGACCATCGCGCTACGGCCGCTTCGAGGGCGACCTGCCGGCCGGCGCGGCCGGCGCTGGGGTTGGCGATAACGCAGACGGACGCCGTGCTGTCCAGCCGCCGCACGGGCGGGGCGGCGGCGGACGGCGGCGGAACGGCGGCGGGGCTCACGGGTCGGGATTATACCGTCGGGAGGCGACGTGGTCAGATGCGGCCCGGCATAGTCGCCCCGCCCGATGGGTTGGACTACAATCGCGCGCCGTGACC
>JBDTSC010000461.1:0-3047 GCA_039931375.1 Ardenticatenales bacterium | reverse complement strand
GCCCGGCCCTACGTCGTTCCGTTCCCCGATCCCCACCTGCCCCAAGTCCTCGCCGACGCCTCTCCGGAACCACCCAGGAATTCGGCTCGTTGCAAGAGCCCTGCAAGCCCCGATGCGTCCGGCGTTGACCGCCACGCGCGCCGCCGACATCCTTTGGCCTGCGGACCGGTCGTCGACGCCTCGCCGAGGCCGTCATCGAGGCTGCCGCCGTTCCGCACCGCTCGAGGAGCCGCACCAGATGATCGACCCGCCGACCGCCGCCCCATCGCTGCCATCCGACTCGCCCTCCACCGGCGACTCCGCCCCCGACCCCACCCCGACCTCCACGCCGCCCCCGCCGCCCCCGCCGCGCCCGCCCCGCCCGCCTGCCGCCGCCAAGCGGCGCTGGAACGTCGGCGCGTTCGTCGGCCTTGGCGCCGCGCTCTTCGGGGCGTTCGTGCTGCTCTTCATCGCCTTGTACGCCTTCGTCGCGCGCCAGCTGCCGTCCGCGGACGATCTCGCGGCGCGGGCGAGCCAGTTCCAGAGCACGCGGATCTACGACCGGGACGGCGGACTGCTGTACGAGTCCATCGACCCCAACGCCGGCCGCCGGACCGCCGTGCAGCTGGGCGATGTGTCCAAGGCGATGGTCGACGCGACCGTCGCGACCGAGGATGGCAACTTCTACCGCCACGGCGGCGTCGACCCGCTGGCCGTCGTGCGGGCGGTGTGGTACGCCGTGCGGGAGCGGCGGGTGGTGTCGGGCGCCTCCACGATCCCGCAGCAGCTCGTGAAGCGGCTGTACCTGACGCCCGAGCGCAGCGTGCAACGCAAGGTCAAGGAGGCGATCCTGGCCACCGAGATCAGCCGGCGCTACCCGAAAGAGCGGATCCTCGAGATCTACCTCAACGAGCTGTACTATGGCAACCACGCCTACGGCATCCACGCCGCCGCCCGAACGTACTTCGGCGTAGCGCCCAAGGACCTGACGCTGGCGCAGGCGGCGCTCCTGGCCGGCCTGCCGCAGGCGCCGTCACTGCACGACCCGTACACGAACCCCGAGGACGCCCGCGCCCGCCGCGACGTCGTGCTGGGCCTGATGGCGGACGGTCACTTTGTGGACGATGCCGCCGCCAAGGCCGCGGCGGCCGAGCCGATCGACCTCCAGCCGCCGCCGACGTTCGAGATGCACGCGCCGCACTTCGTGCAGTACGTCCGCCAACTGCTCGAGGCGATGTATGGCGCCGAGGCGCTCACAAAGTACGGCTTCGAGGTCACGACGACGCTGGACGCCCGCTCGCAGCTCGTCGCGGAGCGCACCGTGGCCGAGCAGGTCGCGGCGCTGAACGGGCAGGGCGCGTCCAACGGCGCACTGGTCGCGCTCGAACCGGCCACGGGCGAGGTCGTGGCGTTCGTCGGCAGCGCGGACTTCGGGGACGCGTCGATCGACGGCCAGGTGAACATGGCCCTCGCGCCGCGCCAGCCGGGCAGCACGATGAAGCCGTTGGCCTACCTGACCGCGTTCGAGGGCCGCGGCCGCGGCGCAGAGGACCGTTGGTCGCCCGGCACGCTGATCCCGGACATCGAGGTCCGCTACCCGGGCGGGCCGGACGGGGAGTACGTGCCGCACAACTACGATCGCCAGGAGCACGGCATCGTCACAGCGCGCGTCGCGCTGGGCAACAGCTACAACATCCCGGCCGTGCGCACGATGGCCCACATCGGACTGCCGGCGCTGCTGGACATGGCGCGCCGGCTCGGGATCACGACGCTCGACCCGGACCGCGACTACGGCCTCAGCCTTGTGCTGGGCAGCGGCGAGGTGCCGCTGCTCGAGATGACCGGCGCCTTCGCCGTCCTGGCCACCGGCGGCGTGAAGCGGCCCGTCGTCGCGATTCGAAAGATCGTCGACAGCGAGGGGCAGACGCGCTGCGAGTCGGGCACGCCCACGCCGTGCACTGTAGATGGCACGAGCGTCGGCCAGCAGGTGGTGAGCGCCGTGGACGCCTTCCTGGTCACGGACGTGCTGCGCGACCCGAACAACCGCCGCCCGGCGTTCGAGGCGGTGCTGCGCAACCTCAGCCTGGCGGACGGCCGCCCGGCCGCAGTCAAGACCGGCACGACGGACGACTACCGCGACTCGCTGACGATCGGCTACACGCCCGACCTCGTGACGGGCGTCTGGGTCGGCAACGCGGACCGCCGGCCGATGAAGAACACGGCGGGCTCGATCGGCGCCGCGCCGATCTGGAGCCGTTTCATGAGCGCCTACCACCAGAACATCGAGGTGCACGACTTCAGCGCGCCGGACGGCATCGCCCAGTTCGAGGTCTGCGCGGACACCGGCACGCTGCCCAGCGAGGCGTGCCCCGAGCGCACGACCCACGCCTACGCCAAGGACGGCCCGCCGTTGGGCGCCGAACGGGACCTGTGGCAGATGGTCCGCCTTGACCCGGCGACAGGTCTCAAAGCGGCGGACAACGCGCCGGACTGCCTGGTCGAGCGCAAGCCCTTCAAGGTCTACCCGGACGAGTTCCGCGCCTGGGCCGAGGCGCACGGCATCCCACAACCGCCCGCTGACACCAGCCCGGTCGACAGCGGCACGGCCGACGTCGAGATCGGCGAGCCGGACGACGGCGACGCGGTCGTCGGCGATCTCGTGCTGGCCGGCACCGCGAACGTGCCCGGCTTCGAGCGCTTCACCGTCCTGCTGGGCGCCGGCCGCGACCCTTCAACGTTCGATCGCATCGCTGGCCCGTTCGACAACCCCGTCACGGACGGCGTCCTGGCCCGCGTCGACCTCAGCGCGCTGGCCGCGGGCGACTACGTCGTGCGCGTCACGGCCCGCGACCGCTGCGGCAACGAGCGCAGCGACGACGTGCGTATCCGCCTGGACAACCCGACCGCCACGCCGTCCCCGACCGCCGCCGCCACGCTCGACCTGACCCCCTCGGCCACCGTTACCGTCATCGCCCGCGGCACCGTCACCCCCCTCACGCCCAAGGCCACCGCCCCCGGCGCGACGCCGACGCTCGCGCAGCGCCCGACGCTGCCGCCGCCGCCCACCG
>JBDTSC010000460.1:0-3052 GCA_039931375.1 Ardenticatenales bacterium | reverse complement strand
TCGCCGTCACCCTCATCCTCGCCCTCGCCGCGGCGGGCTGCAGGGCCGCGGACACCGTGCCCCTCCCACGCCCACCGGCGCCAACGCCAGGGCGCGCGGTGGAGCGCGCGGCGCCGCCGCTGGCGCTGAGCGACGCGGCGCCTCGGGCGCCGGACGTGCCGCCGGAGGCGCGGGATGGGGCGCCGTGCGGGTACGTCGACCGGATGGACACGCCGTTGGGGGCGCCGGATGGGCGGGGCTTCCAGGTGCGGTGGCCGTACGGGCGCGTCAGTCGGCGCTACGACGGCAAGTTGCACGCGGGCGAGGACTGGTTGGCGCTCTCAGAGACGTCGTTCGGCCGGCCGGTGTCGGCGGTGGCGCACGGGCAGGTCGTGTACGCGCAGCCGTGGGGCTGGGGGACGGACCAGGGCGTGATCATCGTCCGCCACACGTTCGCGCCGGGCACACTGGACGACGACGGCGCGCCGCTGCGCACGATCCTGTCGTTCTACGGCCACGTCGACCCGCCGAGCGTGGCGGTGAAGGGCGGCGAGTGCGTGGCGCGCGGCCAGGTGATCGCCGCCGTCGGCAAGCCCCGCGGCGTCGCGCACCTGCACTTCGAGGTGCGCAGCCAGTGGCCCGACACCCCTGGGCCGGGCTATTGGCCGACCGATCCGGGCGCCGTCGGCTGGCGCGCGCCCAGCGTGTTCATGACGTCGTTCCGGCTGCGCTCGACGGCCGGCGCGCAGTGGCTCGCGCCCTTCACGCCGACGCTCGGCACGGCGCTCGGGCCCGCGGGCGACGGTCGGCTCGTCGTCCCGGTCGAGGGCGGCGCGCTCGCCGGCCTGGAAGTGGCCACGGGTCGCGCGGCGTGGCGGTTCGACGTCGAGGGCGGGGTGCGGAGCGCGGCGCTCGATGCGGCGGGCGATGTGATCTACATCGCCCAGCAGGGCGGTGTCGCGGCGTACGAGGTGGCGCGGGCGGGCGAAGCGAACGTGCGGCCGGCGTGGCGCCATGCCTCGCAGGGTCCGCCGTCCATCGTCGCGCTGGCCGAGGGCGGCGTCGCGGTCGCCGCGGGCGGCACGTTGCGGGCGGTCGGACCGGACGGCGTCGAGCGCTGGCGCGTGGACGGCGTGGGCGACGTGCCGGCGATGGCGGCGAACGAGCGCTGGCTGGTCCTGGGCGGGACGGGGCACGCGGGCGCTTGGACGATTCCAGCGGCGGGCGGCCGCGCGATCGTCCGGCCCGGCCTGCCCGGCGCGCCGACGGTGGCCGGCGATGGGGTCTACTTCGATGGTCCGGCGGGGATCACGTGGCTCAGCCTCGTCGCCGCCGAGCCGCCACGGACGGTGCCGCTGGCCGCCAGCCACCTCGAGCACGATCAGATCATCGCCCTCGATGATGGCGTGGCCGTCGCGCATCGCGGACCGGACGTGCTGCGGTTGCTGCGCTTCGGCGCGGACGGCGCGTTGCGCTGGGAGCGCGACATCGGCGCGCTCGGGCGGCGGTTGCCGCGGCTGGTGCGAGCCGGCGCGGGGCTCTTCGCGATCGGCGCGGGAGGCGACGTCACGGCGATCGACCCGGTCAGCGGCGAAGCGACCCGGACGTTCAACGGCATCCCCGTCGAGGGGCTGACGGACGCACCGTGGGCGGCGGCGCTCGAGGACGGGACGATCATCGGCCGCGTGCCGCTGGACGGCGGGCGGCTCATGGCCTTCCGGGCGCCGGCGGCCGTCGCGCGGCGCTGACGGCGGGCGTTCGGTCGGCTCAGGAGACCGCGGGGACCGGGATCTCGGAGCGGGTGGTCACGACCACGTTCGTGGCCAGATCATCGCGCAAGCGGGCGTGGACCTCGCGATCCGCCGGGTGGTGCAGCGCGCGGCGGATCGGCGCGATGCCGCCCTCGGGGATCGCGATGTGGCAGACCGGCTCGCCCGGCAGGACCACGGGCAGAGTGGTCATCCCGAGGACGACGCCGTCGTCGGGCGCCAGCAGGACGCCGTGCTCGTTGCCGAGCAGATCGGCGTTCGTCGCGATCGCCTGGCCCGCCTCGACCAGATCGCCGGGCGCGACGTGGAAGCGCAGGAAGCCACCCTGCGCCGCGCGGACCCACACGGCGCGCCGGATCTCGGCCCGGAACGGCGGGACGGCCGGCAGTTCCTCGACCATCCCAAGCTCCGCCAGCACGTTGACAACACCCTGCACGCCGTAGTCGACGACGCTCGGCTCGACCTTCGAGACCTCGCCGGCCTCGAGGACGATCGTCGGCACGCCGGCGGCCACGGCGGCCTGGCGCAGCGACCCGTTCGGGCCGTTGCCCGTGACGATGAGCGGGCTGCCGAAGGCGGCCGCCAAGCGCGCGGTCCACGGATCGCTCATGTCGGCGCGGATGTTCGGGTAGTTCGTGCGTCCGGCGGATGCGGTGTGCAGGTCGATGCCGGCGTCGCACTTGAGGATGATCTCGTGGAACAAGGCGTGCGCCATGCGGCTGGCCAAGCTGCCGTCGGCGATGCCGGGGAAGCTCCGGTTGAGGTCGCGGCGGTCCGGCAGGTAGCGCGAGCGACGCTCGAACCCGAAGATGTTCGCCACGGGGACCAGGACCAGTGTGCCCCGCTGGAGATCGAACGGCGCATCGAGCATCAGGCTGCGAACGATGCCGGTGCCGTTCAGCTCGTCGCCATGCACGGCGCCGACGACGAAGACGGTCGGGCCCGGCGCCCGACCGCGGCAAACGCGGAACGGCAGGTTGATCGATCGTCCGCTGGCGTTGCGGGCGATCTCGAGCGCAAGGTCGCTGGTTTCTCCGAGGCCGATGCCGCGCCCGGCGATCTCGAACTCGACGCGGTTCCGGCCGAGGCGATCGCCCGGGCCGTCTCCATCGTTGGACTTCATCGAAACGTTCCTCACATGCCGCGTGGTCTGTCGTACGTACGAGTCGTTGCACGGCGGCCTTAAGGCCACCATAACACAGCGTCGGTGGGGCGAGCAACTTCGGGCGGGGCGAGCGTGTCAAACGGAGATCCGCTGTGCTGCCGGCGAGGTATCGGCGAAGGGCTTGGGTGCGAGGGCGTGG
>JBDTSC010000459.1:0-3062 GCA_039931375.1 Ardenticatenales bacterium | reverse complement strand
CACGCCGTCGATCACCCCGACCGGCACGCCCACGCTCACGCCTTCCACTACGCCGACGCCGACGATTACGCCGACACCGACGATCACATCAACCAGAACGATCACTCCGACGCCATCCGTCACCCCGACCGCGTCGAACACATTCACGCCATCTACGACGCCAACGCCATCGAGCACCCCGACGCCCTCGAGCACCCCGACGCCCTCGAGTACGCCGAAGATCACCCGCACCGCAACGCCCGGCCCGTCGCCCACGCCGTCCCGCACGCCGACGGCCGACCCACCCACGGCGACGGCAAGCCTCGAACCTCCGTCGCCGACGACGACATCGACAGGACCGGTCGAATGGACGCCTACGGCGCGACCGACGGTCGAGTCGGAAACGCCGACCGTTGGCCCAGGAACAACGACGATCGCTGTGCCGGGGGGGATGATCTGGATGCCGTATCTGTCTAGAACGTCGCCGGTGCCGCGTCGCACCGTCAACTGAGGGCGGATTGCCAGCGCCACCCTGATTACGAGCATCGCGGACGTTGAATGGAGAACCGATCGGGCGCGAAGCGTCACCGTTACGCGCTCCCGTGGATCGAGAGGGTTGTCTGGACAACGCATTCCGCCGTGTACTTACTTCGGGTTACACGGCGTGTATTTCAAGGTACACGCCGTGTAGTTCAAGATACACGGCATGTACTTCCTGGCGCACGGCGTCCAACCCGCGAAGCCACGCCGTCCCCTCGCCGCTGGAGCGGCCTGATGCCCAACGAAGCCTTCGACGCCGTCATCGTCGGCGCCGGCCCGAACGGCCTGACCGCCGCCGTCACGCTCGCCCGCGCCGGGCGCCGCGTGTGCGTGCTCGAGGCGAACCAAGCGATCGGCGGCGGCGCGCGCACCGCCACGTTGACGTTGCCAGGGTTCCGCCACGATATCTGCTCGGCCATCCACCCGATGGCGCTGCTCTCGCCCGCCTTCCGCGCCCTCGACCTTGAGGCCCTCGGCGTGGAGTGGATCTGGTCACCGAACGCGATGGCCCATCCGCTCGACGATCGGCCCGCCGCCGTCCTCGCGCGCTCGATCGACGAGACGGCCGCCTCCCTCGGCGTCGACGCGGCCGCGTATCGTCGCCTGCTCGGCCCGCTCGCGGCAGAGTCCGATGCGCTGTTCGACGCGCTGCTGCGGCCGATCCGCGTGCCGCGCCGCCCCGCTTTGATGGCGCGTTTTGGGCGGACCGCACTCCGCTCCGCACAGGGGCTCGCGGCGGCGCGCTTTTCCGACGCGGCGGCCCAAGCCCTGTTTGCAGGCTGCGCCGCCCACTCCGTGATGCCCCTCGACCGCCTGGGCACGGCCTCGTTCGGTCTCGTCCTCCTCGTGGCCGCCCACGATGTCGGCTGGCCTCTGGCACGCGGTGGATCGGCGACGATCACGGACGCCCTCGCGGCGCTGCTGGTCCGCCTGGGGGGCGAGATCCGCACCGGGCAGCGCGTCGGGTCGATGCGCGACCTGCCGGATGCGTCCGCCGTCCTGTTCGACGTGACGCCGCGCCAGCTGGCGGCGATCGCCGGCGACGCGCTCCCTTCTCGTTATGTCGATCGCATGCGGTCGTTTCGCTACGGCCCGGGCGTCTTCAAGATCGACTGGGCGCTGAACGGGCCCGTGCCATGGCGCGACGAGGCGTGCCGTCGGGCGGCGACGGTGCACATCGGCGGGACGATGGCCGAGATCGCGCACGCCGAGGCGGAGGTCGCCGCCGGGCGGCACCCAGATCGACCGTTCGTGCTGTTCGCGCAGCAGAGCGTATTCGACCCGACGCGCGCGCCGGCGGGCAAACACACTGGCTGGGCGTACTGCCACGTGCCGAGCGGCTCGACGCTCGACATGACGGCGGCGATCGAGCGCCAGATCGAACGTTTCGCGCCGGGTTTCTCAGACCTCGTGCTGGCCCGCAGCGCGCTGACGGCCGCTGCGCACGAGGCGATGAACGCGAACATGATCGGCGGCGACCTGGGGGGCGGCGCGAACGACCTGTGGCAGACGCTGCTGCGGCCCATCCCACGCTGGAATCCGTACACGACGCCGAACCCGCGCCTGTTCCTGTGCTCGAGCTCGACGCCCCCGGGCGGCGGCGTGCATGGGATGTGCGGCCACTGGGCAGCCAAAACAGCCCTCGCGCGGTGGCCGGCGAGGCGGCCGCGGCCGTAGCGGTGCTATGATCCGCCGGCCCTCGACGTGAAGGGTCGGCGCCTCCGCCCCGCCGCCGTCCAGTCCCCCTCGGAACGGAGTTCCCCAATGACCCCTGAACAACTACGCGCCATGGTGCAACAGCTCGACCCGGCGCAGGTGGCGCAGGTCGCCGCACAGCTCGGCATCGATCCCGCCGTCGCCGGCCAGATCATCGAGCAGGTGATGCCGACGATCATGGCCGGCATGGCCGGCAACGCGCAGGCGGACGCCGGCGCCAACCGCCTCAACGCCGCGCTCGACGCGAACCACGACGGCAGCATTCTGGACGATCTGGCCGGCTACCTCGGCCACGCGAACTGGACGGATGGCGCCAAGATCCTCGGCCACGTGTTCGGCGTGAACCAGCAGGCGATCGCCCAGCAGATCGCCGACCGGCTCGGCCTGGACGTGGCCACCGTGAACAGCGCGCTGGTCATGCTCGCGCCGGTGGTCATGGGCCAGCTCGGCCGCCAGCGCAAGGCGGGCGACTTTGACGCGTCGCAGCTGGCGGGGCTGGCGCCGGTGCTCGATCAGATGCTCGGCGGCGGACTTGGCGCACTCTTCGGTGGCCAGGGCTGATCGAACGGCGCTCGGCGCGGCGGCGGGCCGAGGCGCGCGGATGGCCAAGCCCCGTCTCGTCGCCGCACCGCTGCCGTCCGCGCGCACCCGGCCACCGATTCCGCGCCGGCCCGTGCCCGCGGCGGCGACGGCGTCGTCGCGCTTGGGCCGCCACGCCGCACGCCCGGTCCGCGGGTTGGCGACGCTCAGCGTAGCCGTCCTCTGCGGTGGCCTCGTCGTGATCGGTGCGGCCTTCGCACCGCAGGCGGCGCGCGCAGCGCCCACCG
>JBDTSC010000458.1:0-3070 GCA_039931375.1 Ardenticatenales bacterium | reverse complement strand
CCTGCGTTCCCTCCTTGGACGCAGTTTGGTGCGATCGCCCCGCCCCCAGTTGACCCGCCACGCTCCGATGCGTACCGTCAGCGGCCGATCCGGCGCCTTCCCCAACGGGGGGCGCCGCGACCCGCCATGACGGCCGAGGAAGCGCACGTGAACCCCACCGGAGACTTGAACGCCGAGCTCGTCGCCGAGCAGGCCGTATTGGACCGGCTGTACGATCGCCTTGACCAAGTGCGTGACGACGCGCAGCAGCGCCTGTCCGAGGCGCTGCGGGCTGACACGGCCGGCACGCCGCTGTCCCTCACCGAGCGCGACGCGCGGGTGATCCACTACGAGCAGCAGCTGGCGGCCCTGGGCGGCGTGGACGAGCGGCTGTGCTTCGGCCGGCTCGACCTGCGCGACGGCAGCCGGCTCTACATCGGCCGCGTCGGGCTGGCCGATGCGTCGAACGAGCCGCTGCTGGTCGACTGGCGGGCGCCGATCGCGGCCTCCTTCTACCAGGCGACGGCCGCGGCGCCCGGCGAGGTGGTCCGCCGTCGGCACATCACGACGCACGGCCGCCGCGTCGTGGCCGTCGAGGACGACGTGCTCGATCTGGCGGCGATGGACGCGGCCGAGCGGCGCCACCTGGTGGGCGAGGGCGCGCTGATGATGGCCGTCGAGGCGCCGCGCACGGGCCGGATGGGCGACATCGTGGCCACGATCCAGGGCGAGCAGGATCGGATCGTCCGCGACGGGCTGAAGGGCGTGCTGGTGGTCCAGGGCGGCCCGGGCACCGGCAAGACCGTCGTCGCGCTGCATCGGACGGCGTATCTGCTCTACACGCACCGCGCGGTGCTCGCGAACAGCGGCCTGCTGCTCATCGGCCCGAGCGCGGTGTTCCTGCGCTATATCGAGCGCGTCCTGCCGTCGCTCGGGGAGACGGGTGTCGTGATGCGCACGCCCGGCACGCTGTTCCCGGGCGTGAAGACCGAAGTGGACGATCCATCGGACGTCGCCCGCCTCAAGGGTGATCCCGTGATGGTCGACGTGCTCGCGCGTGCGGTGCGCGACCGCCAGCGGGTGCCGGACAACGCGCTCACGCTCATGGTCGAGGGCAAGCGGATCACCGTCCCCGCCGACGCGTTCCGCGACGCGCGCAACAGCGCCCGCGCCGCCGAGCTGCAGCACAACGCCGCGCGTCCCGTGTTCCTGCGGAAGATCTACAGCCAGATGGTCCGCATCCTGGCCGGCCCGATGTCGCCCGGCGAGCGATTGGACGCCGAGGCGCGCGCCGACCTGATCGAGGACCTGCTGGCATCCGAGGACGTCCGCGAAGCAATGGACGCGGCGTGGCCGGACCTGACGGCCGAGGACGTGCTGGCGGATCTGTACGCGGACCTGGAGCGCCTGGACAAGGCCGGCAAGAAGCTGTCCGCCGCGGACCGCGCGCTCCTGCGCCGCAACACCGAGGACGCGCGCCGCTGGACGGTCAGCGACGTCCCGCTCCTGGACGAGCTGGGCGAGCTGCTGGGCACGGACGACACGGCCGAGCGGGTGGCGGCGCGCCAGGCGGCGTATCGCCAGCAGGTCGACCTGGAGTACGCCCGCGAGGTGCTTTCCCGGACCGGCGGCGCCGCGGCGTTCGTCACGGCGGAGTCGCTCGCGGAGCGCTTCCGAGACCAGGGTCCCACCCGGTCCGTGGCCGAACGCGCCCGCCGCGACCGCGCCTGGGCGTTCGGGCACATCGTGATCGACGAGGCGCAGGAGCTGTCTGCGATGGCGTGGCGCCTCGTGATGCGCCGCTGTCCGTCGCGCTCGCTGACATTGGTGGGCGATACCGCCCAGGTCGGCTCCGCCGCGGGCGCCGGTTCGTGGGCCGAGGCCCTCGCGCCGTACGTGAAGGACCGCTGGCGCCTGTCCGAGCTGACGATCAACTACCGCACGCCCGGCACGGTGATGGACGCGGCCTCCGCCGTCCTGCGCGCCGCCGGCATCGCGGTGCAGCCGCCCACGTCCGTCCGACCCGGCGAGCCGTTGGTCTTCGTGCCCTTGCGAGCGGATGAGCCGGACCCGATGGCGGCGCTTATCGAAGTGGTCCGCGCCGAGCGGGCGGCGCTGGGCGACCGGCGGATGGCCGTGATCGCGCCCCGCACGGGCCGCTGGGCCGTCGGCCCGCTGGGCGCGGCGATCGAGGCCGCGCTGCCGGACGCGGGCGTCGCCCACGGCGACGAGGCCCTCGACGCACCGGTCGCGATCCTAAACCCCAGCCAGAGCAAGGGCCTCGAGGTCGATGTCGTCGTGCTGGTCGAGCCCGCCGATCTCGTGGATGCCGGCCCGCGGGGGATCAACGACCTGTACGTGGCGCTGACGCGGCCGACGCAGCGGCTGGTGGTGGTGCATGGGCGGGGGTTGCCGGCGGGGTTGGAGTAGGGGGCGGAGGCGAGGGCCGGCAGCTTAAGCTGGCCGGCTGGGGGCTTTCGGCCATGGTGCTCGCCTTCGCGGGCACCCGGAATCGTTGGAGGCGGCCTCGAAGCCGCGCATAGCGGCGGAACCGTCCGAGCGACGCTGTCTGGTCTTACAGTGCAATCCCCTACAGTGCAATCCCCCCAACCGGCGGCTGTGTCGCCGGGTCCAGCCAGCACGCCACCAGCCCGCACGTCGCCACGCCGAACGCGTTGCCGATGCCGTGCCACATCGCCATCTGTGGGATCGTCGGCGCCCACGGCAGCCACGAGCGCAGCGCATAGTCGAGCGCGAGGGCCATCGTCGCAAACAGCGTGACGCCGACGACAGCGCGCAGTACGCGGGCGTTCACCGGCGCGGTCGACGTCCCGCCGCGGCCCGCCCGAAACGCGAGGTCGAGGTGCACGGCGGCGACGAGGAGTGCGCCGGCGATCATCGGCAGCGCGAGGACCGCCTCGACGACGTGCGGCGCGCCGAGCTGCGTGGCCGTGATGCCGACCGCGGTCGACGGGACGCCGATGACGGCCGTGATGGCGGCAGCGTTCGCGAGGCGCGAGGGGTAGGCGCGGGCGATGGTGGCGGCGATGACGGGGAGGATGAAGCCGGCGAAGTGGAAGTGGATGGCGGT
>JBDTSC010000457.1:0-3100 GCA_039931375.1 Ardenticatenales bacterium | reverse complement strand
CGATCGACGCCACGCCACGCCACGCCACGGCTCCGCAGCGCACGACGACCCCTCTCCAGAGGCGGGGGAGGGGTCGTCGCGTCGCAGCGCGGTCGTCGACGCCGGTGGGCGTCAACGTGATGGGTACTACGGTGCCGTGCCGCCCCAATCGATGCGGCCGGCCGGGCACGTGAAGACCGACGCGATCTGGCCGTAGATCCCGTCCAGCCGGTCCGCGCGCGGCTCGATGAAGGACTTCTCGGGACTCGACGCGCAGTCCGCGAGCAGCTGCGGGTAGACCCGGTCGATGAGATCCGCCGCGTCTGCGCGGCCGAAGCCGATCGTGTACACGATCGCCCCCAAGTCCTTGGCGACCTGGGCGGCCTTGATCACCGTGTCCTCGACGCGGCCGGTGTCCGGGTCGGCCGGGACGCGGTTCGGCAGGCCGTCGGTCAGGAGGACCAGGACGGACTGGTTGCCCGTCGCCTGCATGCCCGCCTGGAACGCCTCGGCGCCCTTGCGGAACGCCAGGTCGAGGCGGGTGCCCTCCTTCTGACGCGCGTCGAGCGTGTCCAGGGCGGCGTCGATCGCAACAGCGTCGTTCGTCATCTTGAGCTGGATCCACGCGTCGTCGTTGAAGCCGACGACGGACACGTGGTCGCTCTGATCGTCCTCATTAGGCGTGAGGTCGAGCCGCCGAACGAACGACTTCGCGGCGCCGACGACGGCCGCCTTCTTCTGCGCGCCGTCCTCGCTGTCGCGGTCCATGCTCGTGGACATGTCCAGGACGAGCACAACGTCCGCGTGGTGTTCGATCGACTTGCAGGCCGGCTGCTTGACGCTGATCGGCAGGTAGATCGGCCGCGGGCGCGCCGTGGGCGTCGCGGTCGGCGGGAGCGGCGTGGCGGTGGGGGGGACGGGCGTGTCCGGCACGGCGGGCGTGTCCGTCGGCGTCGGGACGGGCGTCTCGGTGGGCGGCGGGACAGGCGTGTCCGTCGGGTTGTCGCACGGCCCGGTGACGGTGATCATCTGCTGGGCCATGAGCACTTTGGCCTTGTAGCCGTCCATGTCCGTGATCTGCATCTCGCCCCGCAGCGGCCACGCGCCGGGGATCAGCGGATTCAGCTTGAACGTCAGCGTGTGGGCCTCCCGCGATTCGGGCGCGCGCCACTCCCAGCGGAGCGTCGT
Source organism: Ardenticatenales bacterium (assembly GCA_039931375.1). GTDB lineage: Bacteria > Chloroflexota > Anaerolineae > Epilineales > Epilineaceae > Avedoeria. The sequence goes on along the minus strand of JBDTSC010000457.1, from coordinate 1,933 downwards.
CGTCAGGCCAGGATCGCCGGTCACCTCGGAAGGCGCGGGCGAGATCGAACCGTCCTCGATCTCGAGGCCGGGCGGCACCGTTTGCACCAGCGCGTACGTGCGCACGCCGGCGTCCCGTTCGAGCTGGCGCGTCTGGTTCAGCATCGCGTTCGCCAGCTTGTTCGTGTCGGGCGGCTCGGCGTACCACGACGTCTTCGTCGGCATCTTCTTCGTCGTGCGGCAGTAGTCGCCGACGTTGAACTCGGGACAGCCGACGAACAGCGGCACCTTCTCGCGCTTGATCGTCGAGGCCGCCTTGAGCATGTTCGCCTCGTCCTGCGCGAACGCGCTCTTTGTGGAGGCGAAGAATACGACCGCCTCGCACGGCGTCGGCAGCCCCTGGCGCGTCATGTCGTTGCGCGAATCGCGCAGGATCGAGATCGCCTCGGCCGCGGCGCCGACGAAGTCGCCGTGCGGGTCGTGGCCGGTCGGGGGCTGGTTGAGCGGCCCCCGCGCCCGCGACAATTGCTCCGTCAGGCGCAGCTTCGTCTCAACCTTGCGGCTGTCGTAGTGGATCACCGCGACGCGGACCGTCATGCTGCGGATCCGTTCGAGCTGGTTGAGGACGGCGATCGCCGCATCGTCCTGCCACGGGGCGTCGAACGCCTCCGCGAGCTCGACGAAGACGACGTTGAGGCCGCCCGGACAGCTCGAGCAGCCCGGCTCGGCGTCCACGACGATCTGCGACGGCTCACACAGCCGGATCGTGTCCGTTGTGACGCTGCCGTTCATCGTGCCCGTACAGCTGCTGATCTGGGTGCGTTGCGTCAGGCCGGATGCGGCCACGGGCGAAGAGTCACCGTGCGGCGCCAGCCACAGGGTTGCCGCCATCACCACGGCGCCGAGCGCGGCCGCGGCGATGGCCCGGATGGAACGATTCATCGGTCTGCCTCCCAATCCCCCTGTGGGCGTCGCATGGGCGCGACCGGCAGCGCCCACGTCACGCAACGCCCAGTGTTCGGCATCATCGACCCCCCGATGATGCCCCCGGTGCTTCGAGCCGGCGGCCGCACGCCACGCGACCGCGTCTCCCACCGCATGAGCGATGGATGAGACCTGGATGAATGCACTCGATCGGACGCGATTATGCCAGGGTGTCGGCCGTGTGCAAGTCAGCCATCCGTCAGTCGGTCGCCCGTCGGCGGTCAGAAGCTCGTCAGACAGTCGTCAGCGGGGGTGCGGGCCCACCGGCCCGCCGTCGCCTCAGGCGGCGAACACCTCGACCGCCGCCGCTGCCCACAGCGCCCGCCGCGCCTGCGCCGCCAGCGCGTCCGGACACGCGGCGCCGACGAGCCACGCCTCGCCCGCCGCGACGCGATCCGCCAGCCCGGCCGCCCGCGCCATCGGCACGCCGCGTTCCGGCAGGGCCTCGGCCAGCGCGCCGGCCAGCGCCGCACGCGCGTCCACGTCGACGAATCGCTCGGCCCGCAGCGCGATCTCGGCCGCGAAGTCGCCGCCATGGGCCGCGTCCGACAAGGGCCGCGCCGCGACCAGGCCGAGATCCGCCGGCGCAAGACCCGCGGCCGCAAGGGCGCGCAATGCGGTCGCGGCGGGCATCGGGGCGTCGAACAGGGCGGTCAGGGTGTGCATGGCAGCCTCGGGAAGATTGGGTCGGGGGCCTGGGTTTGGGGCGGGGGGATGGCGCGGGGGGATGGCGCGGGACGGCGAGATTGTGGGGGCGATGCGGCGAACGGGCAATGCGGTCGTGCCGATGGCATGTCGTCGTCCGATCCGTCGTCCCGGCCGAACGTGTAGGGCGATCGCATCAAACTGCGTCCAAGGAGGGAAGGCAGGTTGGGAGGGTGTGCAGAGCCGCAGGGCCTCGGCGCGATAGGCGGAGCGCCTGAGTTCGTGCATTAAGCAGGGGCCACCTGGCCCCTGCACCCCGGCCAGG
>JBDTSC010000456.1:0-3119 GCA_039931375.1 Ardenticatenales bacterium | reverse complement strand
ACGCCGAGGACGCCACCGCCGACGCCTTCGCCCGCGCCTGGGCCGCCCGCGCCGCGTACGACCCGTCGCGCGGCGATGCGTCCGCGTGGCTGTGGGCGATCGCGCGCAATGCCGTGACCGACCGGCTGCGGCGCAGGGCGCACGCGCCGTTCGCCCTGTCCGCGTCCGTCGCCGCGTCCGTCGCCGCAACCGGCGGCGAGCACGACGTGCACGGCGCGGCCGCCGCCCGCATTGACTGGCAGCGCCTAGTCGCCGCCGTCGCCGCGCTGCCCGACCTCGATCACGACATCGTCGCGCTGCGCATCGGCGCCGGTTTGGGGCACGACGCCGTCGGCGCGGCCGTCGGGCTGAGCGCGGGGGCGGTGGCGCAGCGGTTTCATCGGATCCTCGGGCGGTTGCAGCGGGCGGTGGACGGGGCGGATGAGGAGGTGCGCCGATGACCGGGCTACCGATGGACGATCCGCGCTACGACGCGCTGACCGGCGTCGACGAGGACGTGATCGAGGTCGCGCGCGCGCTGGCCTCGGCCCGACGCGAGGTACCGGCGGAGCTCGTGCGGGTGCGGTGGGCGGCAGTGGCGGCGTCCGAGGCGGCGACGACATCGGCTTCGGCACCGGCCGCCGGGACGCCCGCCGAGCGTTCGCGTGCCGGCCGCCGCGTGGAACCGCGAACGGCGGCGGCACGGCGACGAGGGTGGGGACTGGAAGGAGGCTGGGCGCCGCGGCTGGCGGCGGCCATGGTTGCAGTGGCCGTGGTTGCCGCGCTGTGGGCATGGCTCGCGCCGCTGCTTACGCCGACCGCTGTGAAGGAGCGGCGCGAGCCGCGCGGGCACGTGCCGTCCGGGCCGGCCGTTGGCGAGTGGACGATCGTCGACCAGTTGGGAGGTCCTACGCGTGCAATTGCCCACGAGGGCCGATTGCTGCTTGCCGGACGAGGAAGGCACCTTGAGGCCTACGACCTGTCGGATACGGATGTGCAAGGCCGGCCGCGGTTGTTGGCCGTCAGCGCGCTGCTGCCCGGGTTGCCTACGAACATCGACATCGCCGGCGACCGCGCGATCGTGGCGTTCAGGGGCGTCAACGTGCTGTGGGTCTTCGATCTGCAGACGGCGGGCGGCATCATCGGATGGTTCGACCACACGGTGAAGCTGACGCGCTGGCAGGAACTGGCGACTCGCGTACCGGTCACGTTCGCGCGCATCGAACGTATCGGCGCCTTCGAGACGATCTATGGGATCGAAGCACCTAACTCTAATGCAAACCAGCTGCAAATTTGGCAGCGCCGCGCCGTTCGGGGCGCACGGTTCGCGCCGGTCGGAGGTCCTTGGCCGCTCCACGCGGTCGGCGACGCTTGGTCGGTCTATGACGCTTGGTCGATGGACGTCTACCGTCGACAGCTGTTCATCGGGCACAATGGCGGCGGTGTCACGGTCCTCGATGTGTCCGACCCGGCTGCCGGTCCGACCCCGTTGGACGATCTCCACGGGGTCAGCAGCGCGGGCGCAATAGAAGTGGTCGGCAAGCGGCTGTACGTGGCGGCCGAAGCCGGGCCGCGCGGCGAAGAGGGCGTCGCTGTGTTCGACTTGTCGCCATCGACGGATGTGTCCAAGCGAGCGACACCGCGGCGGCTGGGGTTCGTGGACCTGGGCCTTGGAATAAACAGCGGCGTCAATATTGCGTTCGCGGTAAGCGGCCATCGCATGGCGGTGGCGTTCGAGCCGCCCGACGCGTCATCCAAGGAATCACTGCGGATCGAGGTCGTCGACATTCGAGACATGGGACGCCCGCGCGTGCTGCAGCAACTCGACGTGGAGGGCACTTCGACGGGCGTAGTCCTGGAAGGCGAACAGCTCGTACTCACCCGATTCGACGGCTGGATCGGTCCCAGCCTTGATGTCATCGACCTCGGCGCCGGCGACTCGATCCGACTCGGCGTTCCACGGCCGTTGCTGATCCCTCCGTTCCGACCGCCCCTCTTGGCCTCGCCGGCCATCGAGTCCGTCATCCCATGGCAAGGCGGCACATTGTTGCAGTCGAATCTCGACGTCGTCGGGGCGCGGCTCGAGGAGTTTCCCTCACTTCAGCCTGATGGGAACCATGCTCGTGCAAGCTTCGGTGTCGACGCGCTTACGGCCGCCCTTGGATTGACCGCCGGCTGGCGCGTGCCCAAGGGGATGTCCAGCCATCGCTCCGTCGTCGCCCAAGTGGCCTCGGGCAATCGCGCCGCGGCGATCCTCCTGCGCGACGGGCGAGAGGGACCGGAATTCGGGCTGCTCACGTGGACCGCTGACGACGACCCAGCATCGTGGCCGTCGACCGTGGAGGCTCTGGACCGGCGGGTTGCGTGGGCGCCGCTCGACCGCTTGCTCGATCTCGGGGCCGATGCGAGCAACGCGGCGTACGACCACGAGAACTGGCAACTCGCCTTGGGAACCCGTTACGCGGTCGCGTCATTCGGGTTGAGGATGAGCCGGAAGATCGCGGTGTACGATCTGGTGGCCCCAGCCGCTTCGCCCAACATTGTCAACGCTGCGAATGCCATTCCATCGGGCTTTCCAGAGAAGGACCGCTCCGCTAGTGGCTTCACGGTGCGCGACGACCTGCTCTACGCCTTCGATGTTGGAAACGGCATGACGCAGCGGCTCATGCCGGGCGGGACGCTGGAGCCATTGTCACAGTGGTGGCCGAGGCCGTATGGTGCTATCGAGTGCGTCGTTGCCACCGAACGGGGCTTGCTCATCGTTCGCAGGGAGGATGTGCAGCTCTGGCCATACGATGCAACAGGCAATCCAGACGCGAGTCGGGTACGTATGATCGGAACGGCCGCGGAAATTCACCCCGCCGAGGCGCGGTCCATGAGCGTGGCGCTGGATGGCGACCGAGCGTACATCGCCGGCATCACGACCACGTCCCGGACCGCGTTCGTACGGGAGATTGATCTTGCGGCGGGCCGTCTCGGTCCATTGGCCGAGTTCCCGGTTGACCTGGCCGGAGCCTCCGCCGTCGCCTTCGCCGACAATCGACTATTCCTCTACAACCCATCGATGGGCATCAGCGTACTCGAGCGCCGCCCTCGTGGTCTTCGCGGTGACATGGCACCTTCGGCGACCCGCGACGCGC
>JBDTSC010000455.1:0-3124 GCA_039931375.1 Ardenticatenales bacterium | reverse complement strand
CCCGTGATCCTCCCCCTCCCCCAGACTTGGGGGAGGGGGTCGGGGGGTGAGGGCCTAAGGCGCCGCGCCCCGCTCGCCCCCCCTCAATCCGTCCGCATCGCCGGAAACAACACCACCTCGCGGATGTTCATCGTCCCCGTCAGCACCATCACCAGCCGATCGACGCCGATGCCCAGCCCCCCCGTCGGCGGCATGCCGTGCATCAGCGCCTCGATGAAGTCCTCGTCGATCGGCGGCTGCTCGTCGTCGCCGGCGGCGCGTTGGCGGGCGGTTTCCTCGAAGCGTTCGCGTTGTTCGAGGGGGTCGTTCAGCTCGGAGAAGCTGTTGCCCAGCTCGAAGCCGGCCACGAGCGGCTCGAAGCGCTCGGCCCAGCGCGGATCGTCCGGCTTGCGCTTTGCCAGCGGGCTGAGCGCGACGGGGTGGTCCATCAGGAACGTCGGCTGGATGCACGCCGGCTCGACGAACGTGCCCACCAGCGTGTCGACGAGCTTGGCCCACGTCGGCTGCGGCGCGACGTGCAGGTCGGCGGCATCGACGGCGGCGCGCAGCGCGCTCAGCGTGTCGTGCGCCGCGATGTCGATGCCCGTCGTCTCCAGCACGGCGTCGCGGACCGTCCAGCGGCGCCACGGCGGCGTGAGGTCGATCGTCGTGGCCGCGTCGTCGTCGAGCGTGACGGTGTAGCTGCCGTTCACCTCGAGCGCGATCGTCGAGACCATCTCCTCGACCAGGGCCATCACGTCGTGGTAGTCCGCGTAGGCCCAGTAGCACTCCATCATCGTGAACTCGGGCATGTGGGTTCGGTCGATGCCCTCGTTGCGGAAGTCCTTGCAGATCTCGTAGACGCGCTCCAACCCGCCGACCAGGCAGCGCTTCAGGTACAGCTCGTCCGCGATGCGCAGGAACATCGTCTGGTCGAGGGCGTGGTAGCGCGTCTCGAACGGGCGCGCCACACCGCCGCCGTACAGCGGCTGGAGCGTCGGCGTCTCGACCTCCAAAAAGTCGCGGCCGTCCAGGAAGTTGCGCATGCTGCGCACGATCAGGGAGCGCTTGATGAAGCGGGCGCGGACCGCTTCGTTGCTCATCAGGTCCAGGTAGCGCTGCCGCAGCCGCGTCTCGACGTCCGTCAGCCCGCGCCACTTCTCGGGCAGCGGCCTGAGGCTCTTGGACAGCATCACAAGCGCATCGACCGCGACGCTGATCTCGCCTTTCCGCGTGCGGAACATCGCCCCGTCCGCTTGCACGAAGTCGCCCGGATCGAACCGCGCCGCCGCGTCGGCGAAGGCCGCCTCGCCCATCCGATCGCGCCGCAGGTGCAGCTGCACCGTGCCGCTCTGATCCTGGACGTGCACGAACATCGAGCCGCCCATCCGCCGCAGCGCACCGATCAGTCGCCCGCAGACGGCGATGCCCGTCGGCCCCTCCTCGCCGCCGGCCGCTTCGACGGCCTCGAACGCGGCCACCGCCTCGGCGGCCGTGTGGGTGCGGCGGGCGCGTGGCGGATAGGGGTCGATGCCGGCGTCACGCAGCGCCGTCAGGCGTTCGCGCCGCGCCGCCAGCAGCTGCGCCATCCCGCCCAGCGCGTCGACGTCCTCCGCCGGCGTGGACTCGTTCGCCGCGTCGTCTGAACCCGCCATCGCAACCTCCTGCTATGAAAATGCGCCGCGCTCCCCCCCACTTTCATTCGTTGGCGGGTGTGCGCGCCGCACATGCGCGACCAATCTGGGCCGAAACGAGAGGCGGGGGCGACCGTCTGGCCGCCCCCGCGCATGTGCGTCGCCTCGCGGCGGGGCCGGCTAGGACACCTGGACGACGGCGAACGTCAGCGAGCCGCCGTCGGGCGTCGTGATCTTCGCCCGATCGCCCACCTTCTTGCCCAGCAGCGCCTTGCCGAGCGGCGACTGGTTGCTGATCAGGCCCTTCGTCGGATCCGCCTCGGCCGAGCCGACCAAGCGGAACTCCTCGCGCTCGCCGTCGCCGTCGACCTCTTGGACCACCAGCGTGCTGCCGAGCGCGATCGTGTCCTGGCCGCCGTTGCCTTCGATGATCGCGGCGTGCTTGAGCAGATCCTCGAGCTCCTGGATCCGACCCTCGACGAACGCCTGCTTCTCCTTGGCCTCGTCGTAGCCGGCGTTCTCGCTGATGTCGCCGGCCTCCTTGGCCTCGCGGATCATCTCGGCGACCTCGCTCCGCCGCACCTCTTTGAGGTGGCGCAGCTCCTCGACGAGCCGTGCATGCCCTTCGGGCGTGATGTACTGTGGTTCGTGGACCATATTGGGATGCTCCTGGGCGATGTCCGCCGCGTTTGGGGGGCGCGGGCGGATCCATCACGAAAAAACCGGGACCGCGATGGAGATCGCGGTCCGCGTGCGTTCAAGCACTTCCGGCTTGACGGGCGATCATACCAGTTGTGGGCCCGGACGACCAAGTGCAGTGTGGTCGGGTTCGACGACCCGTGCACCGCCCGCTCGCCAACCTACCACCGCCTAGTAGCGGTCGCGCTCCCGTTGCAGCGCCGCGGCATCGAGCGGGTCGCGGCCCTCGTGCAGCGCGTCCAACATCACCCCGTACGGCCGCGCGAACTGCGCGTCGCGGATGCCCTGCGCCCGCCACGACGCGACGGCCTCGTCCAGGTCCGCCATCGCGCCGTCGCGGTCTCCCGCCAGCGCGCGCGCCATGCCGCGATGCGCCAGCGCCGCGTTGGCCTGGCGCGAACCGATGAGCGTGACGGCCTTGTCGCAGTACGGCAACGCGGCCTTCGGATCGCCGAACAGTGCGCCGTACAAGCAGCGATCGTCGTTGGCGGCGAACGTATTCGGGAACTTTTGGACCGCCTCGTCCAGCGTGACGAAGCTCTCATCCAGGTGCCCGAGCGTCCGCTGGGCGGCTGATTTCAAGAGGTAGAAGGCCGCGTTCTGGTCCGGGTAGTCGTCGATCAGCCCTTGCGCCAGCGAGAGGCTCGGTCCCGGCAGCCCAATGGAGATCAGACCCGCGCCCAGCGCATACCGCCCCATCGGCCGCCGCGCCGCGACGATTCCCGCCGCGAGCAGCCCGCAGCCGACGAGGCCGAGGCAGCCGAAGGCCGTGCGCTTGGCGCGCCGCCAGCAACCGGGCTGGGCCGGGTCGA
>JBDTSC010000454.1:0-3138 GCA_039931375.1 Ardenticatenales bacterium | reverse complement strand
GAACTCAGGCGCCCCGCCACCCCCGCCGAGGCCCTGCGGCTCTGCACGCCCTCCCCCTGCGCCCCACAACCACACCACCCGCCCCCCGTCCTCGCACCCAAATCCTCGTCGATACCTCGCCGGCAGTAACCCAGATCTCCGCGTGTTCGCTGGGTGCGATCGCCGCGAGGTATCTTGCGCCGCTCCGGATACCCGTGCTAGCCTTGCTCGGTTGACGGCGCCCGTTGCGAGCGGACCGAGCGCCTACCCAAGGTTCCCTGGAGGCTGACACCATCGACATCGGCCAGCGCCGGACGGCGCGACGGTGCAGCGGTTGCGGATCGACATTGGTGGCCGGCGATGCACACTGCAGCGTGTGCGGTACGCGCATTCCGTGGCGCCTCACGCGCCGCGGCATCCTGGCGGAGAGCGCCGCGGCGATCGTCGGGTTGGCGGCGATCTTCGCGGCCGTCAGCGTCTGGCGAGCGTCCGACCCCGGCCAAACGCCGGCGCCGCCCGAACTCGTGGCCCAGATCACCGAGGCGCCGTTCCGTCGCGCCATCGCCACGCTGCCGCCGGCCACGGCGCCGGTGTCCGCCACGCTCACCCCGCTGCCGCCGCCGACCGCAGCGCCCCCAAGCTCGATCGAGCACACGATCGCGTCCGGCGATACGCTTTGGAATCTGGCGAACGCGAACGACACCACCGTCGACGCCATCCTGGCGGCAAACGTGGGCGAGCTGTCGCTCGATCGGCTGTCCGTCGGCCAGGTGATCAAGATCCCCCTGGACGGCGACGTCGCCGTCCCTCCGCCCGCCCCGTCTGAACCGGCACCCGCCGAGGTCGCCGCCGAACCTACCGCCGCGGCCACCATTGTCGACGACGCCGTCGCGGCCGTCGCCCAGCCGACCGTCGTCGTGACGGGCGCCGTCTCGATCACCGTCGCGGCGGCGGACACCCTCTCGACGCTGGCCGAGGCCAACGGCGTGGCGGTGGACGACGTGGTGGCGGCGAACGCGCTCACCGGCGCGGACGCGCTGATCCAGCCGGGCCAGGTGCTGGTGATGAAGACGGCCGTCGTCGTGACGGCGACGCCCGAGCCTGGCGCAAACTCCTTCGGTCAGCCAGGCGGCACGAACGGACAAGCCGCGCAGGCGGAGCCGATGAGCGATGGCGACCCGACGTATGCGGCTCCGTTGGCCCTATCGCCGCTCGCCGCGAGCACGGTGGTGGATGACGCGCCGACCTTGCGCTGGACGTCCATCGGGCCGCTGCCCCCGAACATCGTCTACTTTGCCCTGATCCGCGGCGCGGACGAGGCCGCCAGCAAGGCCACGCGCGTGCCCGTCCGCGGTGGTTCGACGGCGCTGCGCATTCCGGCGCGCTACCGGCCGGCCCTCGGCGCGAGCCGTCGGCTGGCGTGGGCGGTGGCGGTCGGGCGCGTCGGCCAGACCCTGTTGGGGTCCGATGGCGGGTTGATCCTGTCCGGCGATCCGAACTGGATCGAGTTCACGTGGTCGGCCGGCGAAGCGTCGACCCCGTCACCGGCGCCCTAGGCTCGGTATAAGTAAGCTCGGTATAGGCCCGATATAGGTTCGGTGTAGGTCCGATCCGGACAACGGGCGCCTCAGCCAATCGCCGCAGCCTACCGCCGCAGCCTACCGCCGCAACCAGCCCCAAAGTCGTTCGAACAACCCCGGCGGCGCGGCGGTCGGCGCCGCCGCTGCGCCCGGCGTGGCCTGGACGACCTGCACCGGTTGGTCGCCGGGGCGCACCCAGCGCTTGTCCTCGCGTGCCCACCGCTCGACGTAGGCGTCGCTGTTCGCGAAGGCCGTTTCCGTTTCGATCGCTGTCGTCTCCGTCTGCAGGGCGCCATTGCGCGCGGCCAGCCGGGCCCGATCGACCTCCGCCCGCTGCGCCACGGCGAACTGGCGCGCCAGGCGGACGGTGTAGATCGACAGCAGCGTGAGGATGGCAAGCGCCGCAACGCGCCGTGTGCCGGCGCCGCTGGCGCGGGCGAGGGCCGGCGCGGCGACGGCGGCGTCGTCGAACGCGGTGTGTTCGGCCAGGGGAGGAGTCGATGGCGGGGGATTTGGCGACGGGATTGGCGACGGGACTGGCGATGGGGGGGGGACCATCATGGGCACCTTGCTGCGCTGCGCGGCGTCGGCGTTGCCCACCGCCCGGCGGCGGCGACGAGCGCACGATAGTGGCGCGTCCGCGTGGACGTCAAGTCGGGGCCGACGGTCACTGGCGGAAGAAGATTCGCTCCGTTCGAACGAACCAGTCGCGGCTCGTGAAGTGGCGGTCGGCCGGCTCGGACAGGAACGCGGGCAGCTGGATGCCGCCCAGGTTGGGGTCGACGACGGCAGCGGTGTAGACCGGGTGATAGAGCAGGAGCGCGGGCTGCAGCTCCGCGAAACGGGCTTGGAACAGGCTGTACAGGCGCTTGCGCTCGGTGATGTCGCTGGGCGCGGTCTGACGGACGGCGACGAGCCACTGGTCGCTCTGTGCGTCGTTGTAGCCGGCGAAGTTGAGGCCGGTGTCCGCCTGCGAGCTGTGCCAAAGCGGGTAGGGGTCGGGATCGTCGTCCATCCGGGCCCGCACGCCGTACAGCGCCGCCTCGTAGCTGCGCTCGCTGAGAGCCTTGACGATGTCGGGCTGTCCGAGCGGCCGCACGTCGACGCCGATTCCGATCTTCAGCCAGTCGTCCCGCAGCCGGCCCGCGACCGCCAGCAGCTCGGTGTCGCCGGAGTACACATCCAGCGCGAATCGCAGCGGGCGGCCGTCCCGGTCGCGGATGCCGTCGCCGTCCGCATCGACCCAGCCGGCGTCCGTGAGGAGCTGTTGCGCGGTGGCCCGGTCGAGTGTCGGGGCCGGTACGGAGGCGTCGTACGCCCACGAACCAGGCGGGATCGGGCTCTTGGCGACGGCGCCCTGGCCGCGCAGGACGTCCTGGATGATGCCGGCGCGATCGATCGCCAGGCCGAGCGCGCGCCGAACCGGCGTGTCCGCGAACAGGACCTTCGCCGGGTTCAAGTAGACGAGCGTGTAGTCGCCCGTGACCGCGTTGAGCTGGCGGACGTCGTTCCCGAGCAGCGTGAGCGCGTCGGGCGTGACGCCGCCCATCATCTGCACCTCGCGGCGCCCGAGCGCCTC
>JBDTSC010000453.1:0-3143 GCA_039931375.1 Ardenticatenales bacterium | reverse complement strand
TCCTTGTGGGTCATGATGTGCGGCGTCCTCCCGGCGCCCGCCGATGCCCTTGTGCTACCCTCGTGCCTCGCGAGCGCGCGCGCCGCACGCGAAGCGCACGGTTCGCCGCCCATCGTCCGTCCGCCATCCCGACCGCACCCGGATGCCCCCCATGATCCACACGATCCGCGTCACCGCCAAGGCCGACACCGATCCCCTGGGCCGCGACGTCCTGGCGGAGATCCGCCGGACGCTCGGCCTGGACCGCATCGGCCGCGTCCGCACCGCCCGCGTCTTCCGGCTCGAGGGCGCCGACGAGGCCGCCGCCCGCCGGCTGGCCGAAGCGCTGCTGTGCGAGCCCGTCGACCACGACTGGACGATCGACGCGCCCGCGCTGACGGACGCCGCGCGCGTCGTCGAGGTCGCGTACCTGCCGGGCGTCATGAACCCCGAGGTCGCATCGATCCTGAAGGCCGCCGCCGACCTGGGGGTCGCGCTCGTCGCGGCCGACGCCAGCCGTGAGTATGCGTTCTACGGCGCGGATGCCACCGCCGCGCTCGCGGACGCCGACATCGACCGCGTCCTCCACCGCCTGCTCGTCAACCCCACGATCGAGCGTGTCGTCGAGGCGCCGCCGGACACGCTGCTCATCGACGGGCAGCCGGGGCCGACGCGGCGGATCGCGCTGCGGGGGATGGACGACGGGGCGATGCAGCGACTGTCGGACGCCGGCCTGTATCTCGATCTGGACGAGATGCACGCGATCCGCGACTACTTCGAGGAGCTCGGACGCGACCCGACGGACCTCGAGCTCGAGGTGCTGGCCCAGACGTGGAGCGAGCACTGCGTCCACAAGACGTTCAAGCGGCCGGTCGTCATCGACGGCGTGGCCAAGGCGCCGTTCATGCAGCGGCTCAAGGAGACCTCCGGCCGCTATGACGACCTGGTCGTCTCGGCGTTCGTCGACAACAGCGGCGTGCTGCGCTTCTACGACGGCTGGGCGGTCTGCGGCAAGGTCGAGACGCACAACAGCCCGAGCGCGATCGAGCCGTATGGCGGCGCGATGACCGGCTCGGGCGGCGTCTTCCGCGACATCCTGGGCACGGGCCAAGGCGCGCGCGTGGTGGCCTCGACGGACATGTTCTGCTTCGCGCCGCCCGATCTGCCGGCCGAGGACGTGCCGCCCGGCGCGCTGCCGCCGGACTACGTGCTGCGGCGCGTCGTGGCCGGCGTGCGCGATTACGGCAACCGCATGGGCATCCCGACGAACAACGGCAGCGTCCACTTCCACCGCGACTTCCGCGCCAAGCCGACCGTCATCGTGGGGGCGTACGGCCTGCTGCCCGAAGCGCGGGCGATCAAGGGCCGACCGCGCCCCGGCGACCGCATCCTGGTCATGGGCGGCCGCACCGGCCGCGACGGGATTCACGGCGCCACGTTCAGCTCCACCGCGATGACGGCCGACACGATCACCGTCAACAGCCAGGCGGTGCAGATCGGCAACGCGGTCGAGGAGAAGCGACTGCTCGACGCGCTGCTGGTCTGCCGCGACGAAGGGCTCTTGCAAGCGTTGACCGACTGCGGCGCCGGCGGCTTCTCGTCGGCGATCGGCGAGATGGCCGAGGACACAGGCGCCGAGGTCGAGCTCGACCGGGCGCCGCTGAAGTACACCGGCCTCGCGCCGTGGGAGATCTACCTGTCCGAGAGCCAGGAGCGCATGGTCGCCGCCGTGGCCGCCGACGACGTCGCGCGCGTGATGGCCGTCTGCGCCACGTACAACGTGGAGGCCGTCGACGTCGGCGTCTTCGCGGACACGGGCCGCTTGGTCGTCCGCTACTCCGGCGAGATCGTTGGCGAGTTGGCGATGCGGTTCATGCACGACGGGCTGCCCGAGCGGACGCTGCACGGCACGTGGGCGGGGCGGGCGACGGATGCGCCCGCGATGTCGTCGCTCCCCCCGTGCCCCTCGACGCCTGACGAGTGGTTGGCCGTCGCCCGCCACGTCATGGCCCACCCCAACGTCGCATCCAAAGAGCCGATCGTCCGCCAGTACGACCACACCGTGCAGGCGATGGGCGCGCTGCCGCCGTTCGGCGGCCCAGAGGGCGACGCGCCGGGCGACGCGGCGGTGCTCGCGCCGCTGCCGGACAAGCCGTACGGCCTCGTGATCGCGCACGGGCTGAACCCGGTCCTCAACGCGGTCGACCCATATTGGGGCGGCGTCTGGGCGGCGGCGGAGGCGATGAGCAACCTGGTGGCCGTCGGCGGCAACCCGCGCGAGGTCGGGCTGATCGACAACTTCATCTGGCCGGTGCCGGACGCGGAGTCGCTCGGCGGGCTCGACCGCGCCGTCGATGCCTGCGTGGACGTGATGCACGCGCTGCGGCGGCCGTTCATCAGCGGCAAGGACTCGCTGTCCAGCACGTACCGCTACCCGGACGGGACGGTGCTCAAGATCCCGCCGGTGCTGTGCATCTCGGTGTTCGGCCGCATTCCCGACGTGGCGCGCACGACGTCCTCCGACTTCAAGCGCCCCGGCGGAACGCTCGTCCTCGTCGGCGCGCGCGACGTCGACGCGGCGCGCGGCTTTGCGATGGCCGGGTCGATCTACGCCGAGGTCGGCGGCGTCGACGCGGGCGCCCCGCTGGACATCCCGCACGTCGACCTCGCCGTCCTGCCCCGCGTCCTCGACGCCGTCCACGCCGCCATCGACTCAGGGGCGGTGCGCGCCTGCCACGACGTAAGCGAGGGCGGCCTGCTCACGTGCCTGGCCGAGATGGGCTTCGGCGGTGACATGGGCGCCGCGATCGACGTCGACGGCCTGGCCGAGCGACCGGACATTGCGTTGTTCAACGAGACGGCCGGCGTCTTCGTCTGCGAGCTGGACGATGGGGTGTCGGCCGACGCGCTCTTCGGCGCTGTGCCGCACGCGGTCATCGGGCGGACGATCGCAGAGGGCGAGTTGCGGGTAAGCGAGGGCGGGCGCGAGCTGTTCCGGGCGGGGTTGGGGGAACTACAGCGGGCTTGGGAGGGGGTGTTTCGGGGGGTGTTTCACGGGGGGTAGGTGGGGTTGGGGTGACGGGGGCAGCGAGGATGTACGACTGAGGATCAACGACTGAAGTCGTCGCTGGGGGCCGCTTGGGGCGGCCGCGCGCCTGCCTTCG
>JBDTSC010000452.1:0-3144 GCA_039931375.1 Ardenticatenales bacterium | reverse complement strand
CGCGGGGGGCGGGGGGCGGTGGACGCCGGGGCGGGGATGGGGGGGATCGACGCCGGGGTGAGGATCGGGGGGGCTAGGGATGCCGGGGGGAGGGCGAAGCAAATTGCTTCGCCCCTACGTCATCCCCGCGGGCACGGCCGCTTTGGCGTCGAAATCGACGAATCGGTAGCCCATGCCGCGTTCGGTCAGGATGTAGCGGGGATGCGCGGGGTCGCGCTCGATCTTTTGGCGCAGGTAGGTGATGTAGAGGCGGACGTAGTTGTCCTGATCGACGTACTCCGGGCCCCAGACGTTGGAGAGGATGACGGTGTGCGTCTGCAGCCAGCCGGCGTGCCGGACCAGGTGGTAGAGCAGGCGCCATTCCGTCGGGCGCAGCTTGACCCGCTCAGCGCGCACGATCACCTCGCGGTGGGCGAAGTCGAGCTGCAGCTCGTCGTCGACGGTGATGATCCGGTTGTCGCGCGGCGTCTGGACGCGCCGCAGCACGGCCCGCGCCCGGCTCACGAGCTCGCTCGGGCTGAACGGCTTGCCGACGTAGTCGTCCGCGCCCAGATCGAGGCCGCGGATGCGGTCCGTCTCGTCCGCTTGCACGGTCAGCATGATCACCGGCACGTCGGAGAACGCGCGCAGCGCCTTGAGGGTCTCGAAGCCGTCCATGCCCGGCATGTTCACGTCCAGGACCACGAGGTCCGGCAGCGCCTCGCGCAACAGCTGCAGGCACGCGGCGCCGTCGTGCGCCTCGATCACCCGCGCGCCCTGCATCTCGAAGTTCACCCGCACGAACTGGATGATCCGCTGCTCGTCGTCGCAGACCAGCACGAGGCGGTCCTTGAGCAGCGTGGCGTCCGTCATCGATTGCGCCGTGGCTTGCGTCGTGGGCTGCGTCGTGGGTTTCGTCATGGATTGCGCTCCTGGTCTGCGGACGGAGGGGATGATGCCGTGGGATCGCCGGACGCCGCCGGCCGCCGCGGCAGCCGGACGGTGAACGTGCTCCCGCTTCCCGGCGCGCTGGCGACGTCGATCCGCCCGCCGTGCGCGCCGACGATCGCGCGGGCCATGTAGAGCCCGAGGCCGGTGCCATCTGCGCCGATGTCCTGCTTGGCGCGGAAGAA
The DNA here is from genome assembly GCA_039931375.1 of Ardenticatenales bacterium. Taxonomy (GTDB): domain Bacteria; phylum Chloroflexota; class Anaerolineae; order Epilineales; family Epilineaceae; genus Avedoeria. The sequence goes on along the minus strand of JBDTSC010000452.1, from coordinate 2,032 downwards.
GCGCCCGAACAGCTGCGCCTGATCGGTCGCGGCGATGCCGATGCCGTGATCGATCACCTGCGCGATCACGTCGTCGGCCGCGTCATCCCGTTCGAGCACGACGGCGATCGCGCTGTCCGGCGCCGAGTACTTCACGGCGTTCGACAGGAGGTTGTCGAACACCTCGCGCAGTCGGACCGGGTCGGCGACGATCGGCCCGGCGTCCGCCAGCTCGCTGCGCCAGCGGCGGTCCGGGTGCACCCGCCGGAACGCGTCGACGGCCCTTTCGAGGACCTCGCGCAGGTCGACGGTGTGCCAGTCGAGCGGCAGCGCGCCGGCGAGCAGGCGCGCCGCCAGGAGAAGCTGATCGACCATCCGCGTCAGGTGGGTCGTTTCGTCCAGGATCACGTCGACCGCCTGGGCCTTGAACGCCTCGTCGCCCGCCATCTGCGGCTGCTGCAGCGTCTCGGCGAGGCCGCGGATCAGCGCGAGCGGCGTCTTGAGCTCGTGCGACAGCCCGGCCAGGAACGTGTTCTTCGCGTTCTCCGCCTCCCGCAGGCTCGTGACATCGACAATGTTGACGATATAGCCCTCCGCCGCCGGCGCATGGACGGCGGAGTCGACGTCGCGCTCCGATGCCGCGCCGCCCGCGACCCCGCCGCGCGCGTCGCCGCCGAGCGCGTCGCCGCCGAGCGCGTCCACCTCGCCGACCGTGTCGTCTGCCGCTTCCATCGACCGGATGCCGATCTGTAGCCACGGCCGGCGCGGACCGTCGCGCAGGCGCCCGCTGAGGTCGACGGCGCCCGAGCCCGCACCTTCGACGCCCGCCGTGCCGCCGATGCCCGTCCCGCCGATGCCCGTCCCGTCACTGCCGACGGCGGCCGCCAGATCGAAGGCGATCGGACGGCCGTCCTCACCCTCCAACGGCAGGACGTCGGCGGCGTACCGGCCGACGAGGCCGCCGACGCGGGGGGCGAGGAGCCGCTCGGCGGCGGAGTTTGCGCCGACGATCCGACCCGAAGGGTCGAGCAGCAGGATGCCCGTCGGGCTGCCCTCGACGACGGCCGCCAGCTGGTGCTCCCGTGCCGCGAGCCGCGCGTGCAGCAGCGCGTTCTCGATCGCCACCGCCGCCTGGTCCGCGAACGCGCGCAGCACGTCCTCGTCCGCCGACGCGAAGACCGCCGCGCCCTGGCTGCGGAACACGACGATCTGGCCGATCTCGTGCTCGCGGCGCATGAGCGGCAGCGTCACGACATCCAACGCCTCGTCGTCGACGGGCAGCGCGCGCACGGCGACGAGCGCGCCGGCCGGCGGCGGGAGCGCGGGCAGGGCGAGGTTCGCGGACGGCGCCATCGCGCGGATGAGGTCGGCGGTAGCGGCTGGTGCTGCGTCGTCGCTGTCCGACGGGACGCCCGCCGGGCGCGCCGCGGCGCCGCGCGCCGCCGCGGCCTTCGCGGCTGGGGCCACCGAAGTCGCGGCCGACGCCGTACTTGCCGCAGTTGCCGTCGCTGCACTTGTCGCCGCATTTGTCGCCGCATTTGTCGCCGCATTTGTCGCCGCCCCCGCCCCGCGGCCGAAGCCGACCAGGCTCGATTGCAGGTGCTCGACGAGCTTGGCCTCGAGGTGGTAGCTGGCGACGATCCGCAGCCCGTCGTCGCCCGGCTCGCTCCGCCCGACGCTGCCCGCGGCGTCGATGCCGCCGACCCGGCCATCGCCCCGGATCGCGATCGCGCCGGCGCTGCCGCCGGTCATCGTGACGGCGGTTTTGAGCACGAGCGCCATGACGTCGCGCGGCTCGAGCGCCTCGGTCATCGCGCGGGCGATGCCCAGGAGGTAGTCGCGTTGGCGGACGGCGGGGTCGGGGGGGGTGGACATGGGGCAATTCTAACCCCGCGCGCCGCCGGACGAGCGCGCGAGCCCGTGGTCGACCGGCCGATCGCGAACCATAGCCTCCGCTCTAGCCAGGGCGATCGCACCAAACGGAGATCCGCTGTGCTGTCGGCGAGGTATCGGCGAAGACTTGGGTGCGAGGGCGTGGAGTCGGGTGGTGTGA
>JBDTSC010000451.1:0-3148 GCA_039931375.1 Ardenticatenales bacterium | reverse complement strand
TCGCCCTGCCCCTGCTGGCGCAGCCGGCGCCGAACGTGGATCATGTGCCGCCCGCTTCGCCCCGGCGCCGTTGGCCATCGTATCGACCGTATCGACATAAGGGTCAACCCCATGACGGCGTCCAACCACCGCGCATCGCCCACCTCGCCTACCTCGCCTATCGCACCCACCCCGCCCACCCCGCCCACCTGGCGCGCCCTCGGTCGCCGCCTGTGGCAGGTGCCGTCGAACGCGTTCGAGCGGCGGAAGCGGGCGCGGCGGATCGAGTTCCTCGAGTTGTTCTTCGACCTCGTCTTCGTCGTCCTCGTCTCGCAGCTGGCGCATCGGCTGGCCGAGAGCCCGTCGTGGAGCGGTGTCGGGTGGTTCGCGTTCCTGTTCCTGGCCGTCTGGGCGTCTTGGACCAACGGGACCGTCTACCATGACTCGCACGGCACGGACGATCTCAGCATCCGCGTCTTCACGTTCGGGTTGATGCTCAGCGTCGCCTTCATGGCCGTCTTCGTCGGCCACGTCCCCGGCAACGGCGCGGCCGGGTTTGCGTTGGCCTACGCCGCGAACAGCGCGCTGCTCACGATCCTGTGGTACCGCACCGGCTTCCACGACCGCGCCCACCGCGTGTACTCCTACCCATACGCCGCGGCATACGTCGCCGCCACCGGCCTCTTCTGCGTGAGCGTAGCAGTCCGCGCGCCCATGATGTACTGGCTGTGGGCGGCGGCGCTCACGCTCGAACTGGCCGCCGCGATCCCGAGCATCCGCCTATGGCAGCTCGGCGGCGACCACACGATCGCCACCCCGTCGCTGATCGAGCGCCTCGGCCTCTTCGTGATCATCGTCCTCGGCGAGGTGGTCGCCGGCGCCGTGAACGGCATGGCGCACCACGACACCGTCACGGCCGAGGTGGCCGTGGTCGGCCTGCTGGGCATCCTCGTCGCGATCGCGCTCTGGTGGCTCTACTTCGACGGCATCTCGCACCGCCACCCGAGCGCGACGCGGCAGTTCGCGTGGACGTACCTCCACTTCCCGCTGGTGCTCGGGATCGCCGCCGCCGGCGCCGGCGTCCTGGTCCTGCTCCAGCAGCTCGATCACCTGTCCGCCCAGGGCCGTTGGCTCCTCGTCGGCTCCGTCGCCCTCTCCCTGGCGATGAACGTCGCGATCACCCGCACGCTCGATGCGCGCCTCGAGAACCCGCGCCTCTACGGTACTAACGCGATCGCCAGCGCCGTCAGCATCGTCCTGATGCTGCTCGTGGGGACATCGTCCTTGGGGTCCATGGGCACGCTGGGCGTGGTCGTGGCGGTGCTGTTTGGGACGATCGGGGTGAACTTGGCGGCGTGGGTGCGGACGGTGGTGCTGGGGGAGATGGGGGCGGGCAGCTGATGGACGATGACAAATTTTGGTCCGCAAAAGCGGCCGCTGGATCACCCGCGATGAATCGCCGGGCTACAAAAACGACGCCGGCTAACGCCGGCTAGCAGACCGTAGCCTGCTTCAGCAGGCGTTGTTATTGTAGCCCGGCGATGAATCGCCGGGTGATCGATGCCATCCCGCCCGATCCGCGCACGACCGTTTGAAACACCGAGCCATCAACCCGCGTACACTTGCACCGCGCCGCCCACTCGCGGCGCACGCAGCAACATCGCCATCCGACATGCACACCAGGAGCCGCGCACCATGGACGTTGTCACCGAACTCGAACGGTTGAGCGAGATGAACCGCTCCGGCGCCTTGACGGCGGAGGAGTTCGCCACCGCAAAGGCCGCCATCCTGGCCGGCCGACCCGCCGTGAACACCGGAATGGGCGCCGACGCGGGCGGTGCGGACACCGAGTGGGCGCGCGAGCGGGTACAAGCTCGCGCCGGGGCCTCAGGCAGCGCCGGACCCGGACCGCGGTACGCCGCCCCGCGCTCGGGGAGCTCCGTCGGCGTCGTCATCGGCGTCCTGTGCGCGTTGATCGGCCTGTACTGGATCGTGTCCGCCCTGTTCGTCGCCGGCCAGGCGGAGTCCTTCATGAACGAAGCAGAGTCCTTCAAGAACACGATGCCCTCCGGATCGTTCAGCGGCATGCCCGGTGAGGTGACCTTCACGGATTCCGAGGGTCGACCGATCGCCGTCGACTCTCCGTTCAATCGCGTGGATTCGATGCAGCAGCAGATGAAGTCCAGCATCAGCCAGGCCGCCGGCCTGAACGTGATCTTCGGCCTAGTGTTAGTCGTCGCCGGCATCTGGCTGGGCATGGCGAGCCGCCGTCGGACGAGCGGCCTCGCAGCGGCGATAGTGGCGGATGCATCCAGCCCGGCAAGGCCGGGGGAATGGCGCGCCGACAGCTGACGTTTGCTACACGTACATGCTGTAGATCACCCCACCGCAAACGGCGCCTTGTCCCCGATCGCGCCCACGAACGACGGCAGCCCGGTGTGGCCGAGCATCTGGCGGATCGCCTGAAGCTCGCCCATGTGGTACCAGTAGTGGTACGTCGTGCGCAGCAGCCGCGTGCCGTTGCTCTCTTTGTACGGCTCGTGCGGCGCCGTCCGCTGGCGCGTGTGTTCGAGCAGCGCGGCGTCGTCTAGCGGCTCGATGAACGCATCGACCTCCGCGACGACGGCGTGCCACGCGGCCCACATCGCCTCGAACGGCGGCGTGCTCATCGGCTGGCCGTTCGCGCACGCGTTCACCTCGGGCGCGGGGGTGCGCCCTTGCGCCTGCGTCAGCCAATACATCTGCTCCTGCCACGCCAGGTGCCCGACGATCCAACCGATGCAGTTCATCGGACCGAAATGCCGCGCGGCCTCCTCGGGCGTGACGCCCGTGACCGCGCGCTGGAACTCGGAGCGGGTGAAGCGGAGCTGTTGGACGATGGGGTGGGGCATGGGTGTACCTCGGCCGATGGGAGCCGGTCTGGGGGCCGGTCTGGGAGCCGGTCTGAGAGGCTGTGAGAGGCTGTGTGAGAAACTCGGCGAGGTGGCCGCCGAACACCCGGCCGTGAACGGCCGGGCTTCAACAACGACGCTGGCTAACGCCAGCTAACAGTCCGTAGCCTGCTTCAGAAGGCGTCGTTATTGTAGCCCGGCGATTCATCGCCGGGCGGTCCAGCGCAGGGCGAACGCATTCTGGCGGAGCCCGCGAACGCCCGGAGACTGAAGTCTCG
>JBDTSC010000450.1:0-3161 GCA_039931375.1 Ardenticatenales bacterium | reverse complement strand
GTCCGCGGGCGGGTCATTAACATGCCGCCGCCCGGAATTCCGCACGGCGGCATCCAGGCTGATCTCGCGTCCCGGCTGATCGGCTTCGTGAAATCGAGACGTCTCGGCAAGGTGGTCGTCGGCTCCGGCGTGATCCTCGAGCGCGATCCCGACACCGTCCGCGCACCGGACATCTCGGTGTTCCTGCAGGGCGACGGCGAATCCACCTCCCTCCCCGATGGCTATGCCGAACGCATGCCCGAGCTGGCGGTCGAGATCGTGTCCCCGAGCGATCGCCGTCCGATGGTGCGGCGCAAGGCCGAGTCGTACATCGCGGCCGGCGTCGCTCTGGTGTGGCTCATCGATCCTCGCGATCGGACCGTGCGCGTCTACGCCGCGGGCGTCGAGCCGCGCGACCTGCGCGCGGACGACGTGCTCGACGGCGGCGACGTGGTGCCGGGCTTCTCGCTGCCGGTGGCGGACATCTTCGCGCTGTAGCCCGCCCGTCTCAAATGGACGATGTGCCGGGCAATACGTTCGATGTCGCCGAAAGCCCGCCCGCGGTGTCAAAGCGACCGGGCCGCCCCGACACCGCCGTCGCACACCGTGAACCGGAGCCAACAACATGAACGCATCGCCCATCGCCATCGCGCTCGCCGTCGGGATGACGGCCGGGGCGGCCCTCATCGCCACGCGCTTCGACCCGCACGATGCGTCGGGCGCCGCGCTCGACTTCCCCGATGACCCCGTGTCGGTGGCGGTCGATGCGGATGGCGACGTGATCGTCGGCTTGACGACGGATGTCGCGTCCGGCGTGGTGCGTCGCTTCACGGCGGCGGGCGAGCTGCGCAGCGCGACGGCGTGGAGCGGGGCGCTGGAGGGGCCGCCGTTCGTGACCGAGGGGCCGGGCGGGACGGTGTTCGTCGCGCAGCCGGGGGCGGGCGAGATCGCCGTCGTCGATGCGGCGGGCGGCGTGGGGAAGCGTTGGACGGTGCCTTTGCCCAAGCAGCCGCGGGGTTGGAGCGGCATCATCGCCGCCGGCCCGCTGCCGATGGCGGAGCCGGCGGCGCTCTTTGCGTTTGCCGAGACCGCGATTGACAAGGACATCATTCGGTTCTCGCTCGACGGCGCCGAGGTCGCCCGTTGGCCCGTCGACCAGGGAGCGTACGACCTCGCGGTCGGCACGGGATCGGACGGCGCCGGACGCGTGTACGTCGTCGTTCCCGGGCCGTTCGGCGGCTCGGCGCGCGTGGTGGAGCTTCGGCTCGATGGTTCGGTGGAAGGCGATCGCTTCGTCGACGGCGACGTCCTCGGTATCGACACGACTACCAATGGGACGCTGCGGATGGTCATCCGCCCCGAGCTCAGCCCGACCGCTCACCTGGATGGCCGTGGCGGCGCGATCATCGCGGGCGATCCGAGCGACCTGGCCGTGGCGCCGAACGGCGAACTCTTCGTCGTGAGCCGCCTCGTGGACCACGACCCCGGCGTCATCCTCCACTACACCGCCCAGGGCTGCCTGGTCGAGACGTGGCCGAACGACCTGCTTAACGGTGCACCGAACGCCGTCCTGACGCCTGGCCCGTCGCCGTGCCCCGGCCAGGACGCGACGGCGACGGCGACGCCGGAAGTGATGCGGACAACCACGCCGACAGCGTCGTATACACCGGTCGAGCCACCCTCGCCGATGCCGACGCCGACGCCTGCTCTCGAGAACGGGCCCATCTACCTCCCGCTCAACCTCGCGAACGCGTCGCCGTACGCGGGGACGACCGACGCGGACCACGGCGGCGTCTTGCTTCAGGTGCAGGATGGTGGTGGGTTGCCATCGCCACCCTTCTTCCAAGCGAAGATCGAGCAGTCACCGTGGTTCACGCTCTACGCGGACGGCACGTACGTCCGGACAAGCATCGTCGAGCGTCCGTTCGGCTGGCACGTCGGCGTCCTGTCAGTGGAACGAGCGGTCGCACTTGTCGCTCGCCTGCTGGGCGACGAGCCGATCTTCCCTCAGCTGAATAGCGTCTGCGGCGGGGTGTGCGGCTGCATGACGGACGGATCGTATACCCGCCTCTTCCTTCGCGACGGCGATCGAAACGCCACGACCGAAGCGTATCTGCTCAGCTGGCTCGGGTTGCCGGGAAAGTGCAGGCCGATCGATCCTCGACCGACGGTGGTCGCCGGCGACCGCCTGTTGGCGTTCGCCCAGGCCATCGCCGCGCTCGATGTTCCGCTCGACGACCGAGAGGAGATCCGCATCCTCGGTCACTTCACCGTCTACGCTGAGCCGTCCGATTCGACATGGCGTGCGCCGATCCCATGGCCGCTCGCCCGGCCGATCCGCGATGTCGCCGGACGGGACACGCTCGACGAGGCCGAGATCGTACAGCTCGTCGAGGCGGTCGAAGCCGCGGGTGAGGAATACCGCTGGTCGAGCGCCGTGCCGTTCGCGGATGCGACGGGGCGCTGGGACGTCGGCCTCCGCGTCGAGCCGCCCGGCTGGACGACGTATTGCGAGGGCAAGGCGAACTGTCCGTCGCCGTGATCCAACGCATCGCGTGCACTGCCGCGACCCGAGTCGCCGCGCGGCGCCCTCAGCCCGCGTTCACCGCCCCCATCACGACATACCGCCGCCCCTGCTTGATCTTCTCCGCGTTCCCGAACGCCGCCATGAACGCCCGCTCGATCACCGGCCGCAGCTGGCTGATCGCGACGACCGCCATCCGTCCGCCGGGGTTCAGCCGGGCGTGCGCGTCGTGTACGAAGATCGTGAGCAGCTCGCGGCCGACCTTGGCCGGCAGGTTGGCGGCGACGAGGTCGAAGCGGCGCGCGGGGTCGATGTCCGCCACGCCGTTCGAGAGCTGCGCGTCGACGTTGGACAGGCCGTTGCGGCGGGCGTTGGCCAGCGCGTAGCGGACGGCGACGAAGTCCTTGTCGACCATGAGCGTCGTCCCCCGCGCCGCCTCGCGCGCCATCGCGATGCCGACGGGGCCGTAGCCGCAGCCCAGGTCCAGGCAGTCGTCGTCCGGGCGGATCGGCAGGTGCTCGATCAGGAGCCGCGTGCCCTCATCGACCTCCTTGGGCGAGAACAGGCCCCACGTGCTGTGGAGCGTCACGGGCTGGCCACGGAGCACGGCCTGGATGACGATGTCGTCTCGCAGCGCCTCGATGTCCTTGTGGGTCAT
>JBDTSC010000449.1:0-3174 GCA_039931375.1 Ardenticatenales bacterium | reverse complement strand
CGTTGGCCGGGGCGAAGCCGGTGATCGTGTTGCGGCCGAGCGTCACGACGGCGCTTGGCGGCCGCGGCGCGGGCTGCGCGACGGTGCGCGCGAACGCGGCGGGCGTCGCGGCGGACGTCGCGGCGAGCACGAACGTCACGGCGACGGCGGTGGCCGCGGCTATCGCCAGGACGGCGAGCGGGCGGAAGGCGTGCGGGTGGGTGCGGCGGGGCATGCGGTTGCTCCTTGAGCTGCGAGCGGCGGGTGGGTACGGGAACGATAGTGGCGTTGGGGGGGATGGGCAATGGGGCGCAGGGCCGTCCTATTCTCGCGTCTCGCGAGGTCGTCGGCTTGCCCTCACCCTGGCGTCGCCCTGAACGGGCGTCGCCTGTCCCTCTCCCGCTGTCGCAGGAGAGGGGGAAGCACATCGTGCCCCTAGGCTATCGACACCCCCTCTCCCGCTGTCGCAGGAGAGGGGGCCGGGGGGTGAGGGCCGGTCCCGCACACTTCGTCGTACGTCATCCTACCGGGCGAGCGATGTCGTCGCCACAGGCCACGGCGTCTCGGTCGCCGGCGCGGGGATCCCGGGGACGAACGCGTCGAGCCCCACGGTCGTCGGGCCGTCGCGCCAGTAGCCCTCGGTGACGATGCGGCCATCGGGCAGCACGGCGAGCGGGCAGGCGTCCGGGTCGGTCGCGAGATGGAACGGACGCCACGTCAGGCCGCCGTCGTGGGAGAGCAGGGTCGCGTTCGTCCAGCCTCCTGGATCGATGCTGGCGACGCATGGCAAGAGTAGGGCGTCTGGCGCGACCAGCAGCGGCTGTCGGGTGCTCGTCATGGAGCGGGGACGTGCATCGTTGTCGGCCTCCCGTTCCGCGTCCCACGCCAGCTCCCACGAACGGCCGTCGTCCGTCGATCGGTACAGCCGGGCGCCCGACTCGGGCCAGTGCATCCCGCCGCCGAACCCGGTGTCGATCGTCGCCAGCGCCAGCCAGATGCGCGGCCGGCCATCGGTGGGGGCGATTGCCCAGGTCGTGCCGGCGACGGGCGACGCCATCCAGGACTTCGGGTCGGCCGGCAGCGCGCCGCGCGGCTGCCAGTGGTCGCCGCCGTCCTTCGACAGGTAGAACCGCCCCCCGCCGTGCTCGAACGCGCCGACCGTGCGGTCCACGGCGTAGGCGGGTGACACAGCGATCGCCACGAACCGCCCGACCGCCGTCCAGTGCGCCCCGCCGTCGCGCGAGCGCCACGTCGAGGCGGGCGGATCATCGTCGTCGATCACGGGGTCGACGTCGCCGCCATCGCCATAGCCGCCACCGTAGTGGTAGTCATCCTCGAAGTAATTCGTTGCTGGCACCTGCGGTGTCGGCCGCGCCGCCGTCGTGAAACTCGCAGCAAAGAGCGTCCCGTCGCGCGCGAAGTCGGGCGACACGTGCAGCTCGCGCACGCCCAGCGCGTCGATGCCCACGCTCGACGGGCGCCACGACCGCCCGGCGTCGTCGCTGCGGAACACGCCGATGCCGTCTTGAAGGGTGAAATACGGTGCCGCTTTGCCGCTGCTGTCTGCCACATCGCCGTCGTCGGCTCCTCGCGGCGCTGCGACGACGTCGTCCAGTCGAAGGGGGAGGCCGGCGGGACGGTTGTACGTCCACCCCTGGTCGTCGGCGCGCCGGATGGCCTCGAGGTACTCGATATCGTCCTGGTACATCGGCGTCGGCGTCCCGGCGCCGATCGTGTGCGTGACGCCGCCCATGTATGCCAGCGGCTCCCCAGTGGCACCGGCGAAGGACTGCACGACGTCCGACACCCAGGCGACCTGCGGCCGCGTCGGCTCGTCCGCGCTCGCGGGCTCCGGGGCGATGCCGGCGGCGTCGATCGTGAACATGCGCATGGGGTACGGCTTTTCGGTCGTCGAGCCCAGGGCGAAGAGGTGGTCCGTCACGGCGTCGTACGCCATGTCCTGGAGCGAAACCTCCATCTCCGGCGAGACGTCGACACGCGTTCGTGCCTGGAAGAGCAGATCGAGCGTGGCGGCGTCCGACACGCCGAGCGAAAGGAGGGCGGCGCCGCCTGAGCCGCCGAACGTTCCGAGGAGCCGGTTCCGTCGCATATCCACGGCCCGATGCTGGAACGATGCGCCGACGATGCGTCGCCGCTCGTGCCCGTCGATCCATAGGGCCTCGCGGGCGCCGATGTCCTTGTAGAGGTCCGCCTCGATGTACAGCGAGCGATCCCATGCCTGCCAGTGCGTAATCGGCCCGCGCCAATTTCGGCGCTCGATCAGGCGGCGCGTGCGCAGGTCGAACCCTAGGATGACGGCGCCGGATGTCGATTGAAAACTGCCGAGCCGCGGATCGGCGAGCGCCGCGTAGAGCAGCCGTCCGTCGGCGCTGAGGGACGCGCGGATGATCGGCCCCTCCGAGCCCGCCCGCGGCAGGTCGATCGCGTCCACCCCCTCGCCCGTCGTCCCGTCGTGGAAGCGCACGCGCGTGCCGGCGACGGTCAGGAGCTGGCGCGTCGTCGGATGGACGATCGGCGGCACGGACCATTCGGCCCGCGGGAAGTAGGACTCCGACACGTTGTCCGCCTCGTCCGGCGTCGGGAGCGATACGACCGCCGTCTCCGTCAGCGCCGCGGCATCGAGCATGCGAACGCCGATGGACGGCCGGTACATGTACAGCCGCCCCCGCTCCCGATCGATATCGATCATTCGCTCGTCGATGTCGATCGGCACGGAGTCGATCAGCCGCCCGTCGCGCGTGTCGTAGACCGCCAGCCGCGCCGTGCCGGAGAGCGACCCGCTGGCGTAGATGCGGTGGGCGGCGCCGTCGACGAAGAGCGGGCTGGGCCGCACGTATGGTTCCCTCGTCGGCTCGGGTGTGGCATCGGTGACGAGGGCGCTGTCGACGGCCTGCACGGTCGGCAGAGCAGGCGGCGCATGCGGCGCAGGCGGCGGGGGCGGCGGGGGCGGTGTGACGGCCGGATGCGCGGCGCAGGCGCCCAGCACCGCGGCGCAGCAGCACGTAGCAGCGATGCGAAGCATGATGCAGAGGATACACGTACATGGTCTTGCAGCCGGCGTCCGGTCGGCATCCCGGACTTTCCATTACAATCCCCCCATGCTCGAACTCATCCTCCCTCATTCCCCCGACGCGATCCTGGACGCGTGCACGATCCGCGGCCTGCGGGTGCGCG
>JBDTSC010000448.1:0-3177 GCA_039931375.1 Ardenticatenales bacterium | reverse complement strand
TCGACGACTGGCTGGGCGCCAATGCGGCGCGGATTCCGATCGGGTAGGCGGCGACAGAGGTCTTCGATGCCATCAATGCCGTCGCTCATCACGCTGCTCCACCTCGCCGCCGCGGTCCACCTCTGCGTCGCCGCGGCGAACGTGTTCGCGTTCGGCAAGTTCCGCTACCGGGAGCACCTGCGGGCGGTGCCGCTCATCGTCCAGCAGGTGTTCCTGGTGCAGAACGCGTACATCATGGCGCTGCAGGTCGGCATGGCGCTGCTGTGCGCGTTCTTCGCCCCCGAGCTGACGTCGGGGCGGGCGATGAGCGTGGCGATCGCGGGCTTCCTGGCGGTCTTCTGGATCTCGCGCGTCGTGCTCCAGCTAGGGTACTACGATCGGACGCTGCGGCGGGCGAACCGGGGGTTCGACGTGTTGTTCGTGCTGGCCGACGCCTACTTGGGTACGGTGTACGCCGCAACTTCGCTGGTCGCCATACTGCGACTACACTAGCCACGTGTACTCAATGTAGATACCAGCTCCGGAGGTCGTCATGAAAACCCGCATCCAGCGCTGGGGCAACAGCCTTGCCGTCCGCATTCCGAAGAGCTTTGCCGAGGAAATCGGCCTGGAGCAAGACTCTCCGGTGAGCCTCAGCCTATCCAGCGGCAAGTTGCTGATCGAGCTGGCGGCACCCTCCGTCCCGAGCCTCGACGATCTGTTGCGCCGCGTCCGCAAGTCAAATCTCCACGCGGAGGTCGACACCGGTCCCGCCCAAGGCGACGAGGCCTGGTAGCGCGTGGCACACATCCCTGATCGGGGCGATGTCGTCCGCATCAGCATGAGCCCGCAGGTGGGCCACGAACAGGCTGGCAGGCGACCGGCCCTTGTACTATCTCCGGCGGCCTACAATGGGAAGGTCGGGCTCGCTGTTGTCTGTCCGATCACCAACCAAGTAAAGGGATACCCATTCGAGGTGCCAATCCCCGATGGATTGCCGATCACCGGCGTCGTCCTCGCCGATCAGGCAAAGAGCCTCGATTGGAGAGCCCGAAGCGCCGACTTCGTATGCAGCGTTCCCTCGGACACCGTCGTCGTGGTTCTCTAGCTGCTGGGTAGGCTTCTCAATCCATGACGATCGTCCGTTCTCACGCGGCCTGACGGAGATCTCGCGATGACGTCGCTTACCCGCTACCTCCCCACCCTCGTCCTCCTCGCCGCCATCGGCCAGCTCGTTCTCATCGTCGCCAGCCTGGCGATCCCGCGCGTGCTTGGGTGGCGGGCGGACACGGCCAAGTTGCGGCCGTTGACGCGGCAGGTCTTCTGGACGTACGCCGCCTACATCTGGGCGACGAACCTGTCGTTCGGCCTCGTGTCGTTGCACCCGGCGTGGCTGCTCGACGGCTCGCCGCTGGCCGCGGGGGTGACGGGGTTCATGAGCGCGTACTGGATCGGGCGGGTGGGGATCCAGTTCTTCTACTTTGACCGGACGGACGCCCCGTCCGGGCCGGCGGTCCGGCTGGCGGAAGTCGCGTTGGTCGCGCTGTTCGTCTACCTGGCGGTCGTGTACGGTGCGGCGGTGGCCTACAACCTGGCGGCCGCGGCGTGATCGCACCGGCCGACGGCCGCGGCGTGCTTGATGGCGTCGTCGCCGTCCGCGACGCGAAGGACGCCCGCCCGTGAGCGCCTACACCCCCCACGACCCCGCCGCTCTGGCCGCCGTCGCCACAATCTTGGCGGCCACGCTCCTCGCGGGCTTGGCGCTCGGACGCCGACCGCCCACCGGCCTCGCCCGCGGATGCGCGTGGCTCGTGACGATCGGCGCCACGGCCGCCGTCGAGCGGCTGTGCCGCCACGAGCCGGCCGGCGTGCGCATGCTCGTCCTGATCGGCGCGCTGCTGTTCGGGATGAAGGCGGTCGTCACCGTCGAGGCGCGGCTGGGCGGGATGGCGCCGCTGGCGGCGTGGCGCTGGCTCGGGTTCGCCGCGCTGTGGCCTGGTATGCGGCCGGCACCGTTCGCCCGTGCCGGCGGGCCGCCGCAATCGGGCGGGTGGGATCTCGTCGGGCGGGGTATGCGGCACGTGCTGGAGGGGCTCGTCCTCGTCGCGCTCGCCTGGCTGGCGTGGCACCGTGGCCGCGGTGTCCTCGGCGACGGGGCGGCGCGCCTCATCGCCACGCTGCTCCTCCTGCCGGGGCTCAGCCTGATCCTGCACTTCGGCATCTTCAACATCGTCACCGGCCTTTGGCGGCGTGCGGGCGTCGACGTGCGGCCGCTGTTCCGCGCGCCGCTGGCCGCGCCGTCGCTGGACGCCTTCTGGAGCCGTCGTTGGAACCTCGCGTTCTCCGAGATGACGGCGCTCGGCATCTATCGCCCCTTGGCCGGCCCGCTCGGCCGGCGCGGCGCACGCGTCGCCGCCTTTGGCGCCTCGGGCCTGCTGCACGAGCTGGCGATCAGCGTGCCCGTGCTGGCCGGCTTCGGACGGCCGATGGCCTACTTCGCGCTCCACGGCGCGCTGCTCGAGGTCGAGCGGCGCTTTGAGCGCGCCGGGCGGCCGGTGAGCGGGTGGGGGCCGTGGAAGCACGTTTGGGTCCTCGGCTGGGTCCTCGGGCCGGTGGGGATCCTCTTCCATCGGCCGTTTCTGGAGGGGGTGGTTTGGCCGATCATCGGGCTGCGCTGAGCGGCGGGGGCGGCGAGCCATGGTGTCGGATCGAGGTGGATGCGCTATGGTGACGTTCAGAGATTTTCGCTAGGATCGGAAATGCATCGCGTCGGCATTCGCCGGGGCACCCCAGGAGTTTCGGACCATGGGCAAGGAAAAGAGCAAGACCAAGGAAACCAAGAAGCAGCCGGCGATGACCCCCAAGGAAAAGAAGGCCGCCAAGCAAGCCAAGAAGAACCCGCACGCGGACGGCGCCCTCGCGCCGCGTTAACCTCCGCACCCGCGCGAATTACGATGCCGCGCGGTGTGACGACGCGGCGGTTCGGGCCGCCCGCAGATGAAGTCGCCGGCGGCATAGAGGCGGCCGGCACAAGGAACCGCCGATGAAGCCTCGCCCGCTCGGCCTGCTGATGGTCGTCACCGCCTTCGTCGTCTTGATCGCCACCGCTGATGTGCGTCAGCTGTGGCCGCTGCCGACGTTCCTGGCGCTGCTCGTGCCGGGCGCCATGATGGCCACCGGCATCATCGGGCCGCCGGC
>JBDTSC010000447.1:0-3178 GCA_039931375.1 Ardenticatenales bacterium | reverse complement strand
GGATCGATTGGCGATGCGGCCGCGCTCGCCGCCGCGGGCAATGACGCTGGCGTCAAACGCGTGGCCGCACTACTCGCCGGACCGGCGCCGAACAAGATCGCACTCGTCGAGGCGCTGGCCGCCGGCAAGAACCAGGCGGCGATCCCCGCCCTCGTGGCGATGCTCAATGACCCGCGGCCCGAGCATCAGGCGGCAGCCGCGACGGCGCTTGGCCAGCTTGGCGCCCGCGACCAAATCAACAAACTGCAGTCGATGCTCACGACGCCCAATGCCCCGCCGTACGTGACGATGGCCGTCGCGGGAGCCCTGCTCAAACTCGACGATCTTTCGGGCTACGACAAGCTGCAGACCTGGATGCACTCTGAGATTCCTGCCATGCGGGCAGCGGCGGCCAAGGCCCTGTCCAGCCGGCCGGACGCGAACTGGACGACGACCGTCAGGGACCTGACGAAGGATGGCGACCCGCTCGTGCAGATGGACGCCGCTAAGCTGCTGATCCCGTTCGACCCGGACCTGGCGCGGACCACCTTGGCGCGGCTCGGTCAGGACCAGAACCCGACGATCCGCGACATGGCCAACCAGGCGTCGGCCACGGCGCTTCCTGCCGACCTCACCCAGTTGAAGGGGCTCCTGCGGCAGGGGGACCCGGGCCGAATCCCGGCCGCCCAGCGCGTGCTCGAGCTGACCCGCTAGTTTTTTTCCCCCAGCCGCAATTGGTCCTTGGCTGGAACTGCACATCCCCCTACAATTTGGCCTGACTTGGCCCTATCGGGCTCTGGGCGATAGCCCGATACGATTTTTGGGCCGCAGTTAACTGGGCGCAGCTCCCGCGCGAGAACTCTTCATGCAACACTCCACGTGCCGTCGCCCTCTGTCCATCCTCCTGACCACAATCAGTATCGGACTCAGCCTCGCGGCGCCAGCGGCCGCGCAGTTGTCGCGGGTCGGAGCAACCACGACACCGGTGCCAATCGTGACGCGGGGCAATGACAGCGCGTATGACCCCATCAACCGCGTCTACCTCGTCATTGGCACGCACGGGACGCTGAATGGCGCCTACGTCAACGAGGCAGGCGCGGCGCTCACCGGTCCATTTCCGCTCAGTGATCCCAATCTCTTCGCACAGTACCCGCGCGTCATCTACAGCCCGGAGGTGAACGGCACGGGCGGGTTCCTCGTCGTGTGGCACTCAGCGGACTACGCCAACGGCGCGAACCAGGTGCACGCGCGAACGATCAGCTACGGTGGGGCTGTCGGAGCGGACACGGTCATCGGATTTTCGCAGCCACTCGGCAGCTTCTGGGAGATGGCGCCTGCAGGCGCCTTCTCCACCACCAGCCACGTCTTTCTAATCGCCTGGAAGACCTTGAGCACCGACCGCGTGGACGGCGTACGTGTGAGCCCTAGCGGACAACCCATCGGCGCCGTGTTTCAAATTTCGAATCCCGGCGAGTACTCGCGCGACCCAGGTGTGGCCTGGAATCCCAACACGGACGAGTTCGGCGTGTCGATGAGCGGCGCAGACAACCTGGGAGCGTCAGCCTCGTTCACACGAGTTCGCGGCTCGGATGGCGCGGTCCTGGGCCGGACGATCATCGAGCACAGCGCTGGCTCGTACATCACGGATGTCACGTTCAACTCGGCATCAAACACATTTGTGATGGCGTGGTGGGCAGGGGTCTCGAAAACAGCCCAACTGAATGCCAGCGGTACGCTGCTCGGCATCGGGACGACTGCCTCAGCGGTGGGCAAGTACGATGGACTGTCGGTCGCCTACAACCCCGTCAGCGGAACGATCCTGATGGTCGGCACCTACACGTATGAGGCCGGCGGCGTGGAACTCAACGGTGCCGGCGCCAAGATCGGCGCGGAGCAGGAAGTTACAGTCGCTGGTGCCCTTCCCGTGAACGCCCCCAAAGGCTCGTACTATCCGCGCGTCACGTCGAACAAGCTCACCAGCACATGGGACGTCACGTTCTCCTTGGGCTTCGCGGCGGCGGCGAGTCAAATCATCGCAACCGGCGGTGTGGTTCAGCCTCCGACCGACACTGACGGCGACGGGGTCCCCGATAGCATCGACCAGTGCCCCACGGTGTTCGCCCAGACGGCCAACGGCTGCCCCGCAGCTCCGCCGCCGAACGATACCGACGGTGACGGCGTGCCGGACAGCCAGGACCCCTGCCCGACGATCTACGCGGCCAGTCCGAACGGGTGTCCTGTTCAGTCGCCGCTCAACGGCAACTTCAGCGGGCAGGGCGGCTCGCACATCGTCTTCGAGAACAAGAGCAACAGCGTGGCTTACTACTGGACGATGAGCCAGGGCATCTACACGGGCGGTGGCTACCTGTGGAACGACCCCAGCCGGTACGATCCCGCATGGAAGATCGTCGGCACAACGGATCTGACGGGCGACGGGATGTCCGACATCCTGTGGCAGAACCAGCAGACCGGCGCCGTTCGGCTGTTCCGGATGGCCAACTCGTCGAAGATCGGCGAGCAGACCACCGGTTTGCAGACCGATCCGAGCTGGCGCATCGTCGCCACGGGAGACTTCAACAACGACGGCCAGGCCGACATCGTCTGGCAACACGTCACGAACGGCAACGTCGTGCTCTGGTTCATGAAGGGCATCAACAGTCAGGCGGTGTTCCAGAGCGCCGCCTACGTGACATCCAACGGCGCGCCCGTGCTTCTCGCGCCCACGTGGCGCGTGGTGGGAACCTCCGACTTTAACGGCGACGGATACCGCGACCTCGCCTTCGAGAATACGGCCACCGGCGAGATGAATATCTGGGGGCTGGGCGCGCGGAACCAGCTCGGTGTCCCCATCGTCGGCGAGAAGTGGATCGGACAGGTCAATCCGGACTGGCAAATCAAGGCCATCGCCGACTACGCGGGCGACGCCAATGATGACGCCCTGTTCCAGAGCACGTCCACGGGGCAGCTGTTTCTGTGGACGCGGGTCGGCGCCAACTTCGTAGCGTCCGGCTATCTCAATAGTCCGTCCGCCGTCTGGGAAGCGACGGGCCCGCGCTAAGTCGGTAACCGGCCACGACCTGAATCGGGTGCCCGATCGACGATCGAGCACCCGATTTTCTTTTGGCGGGACAGCGTCTCGGAGGACCGCGACCTGAGTGACGATGAACGTCAAATACTCCCGCGCTGAACAGTGCGCACT
>JBDTSC010000446.1:0-3188 GCA_039931375.1 Ardenticatenales bacterium | reverse complement strand
GGCAAGCGTCAGCCCGATCGCGCACAAGGCTAGAACTCGTAGGGACGTTCGCATCGGAGTTGCTCCTCATCGTAGGGTCGGTTACAGATATCGGATCGTGCCTTCACGGCCGGTGCAGGAGTATACGCGCGGAGCGGAACGCTGGACCAGGCATGCGAGTGACTGCGCTCGCGCGGCGGGACGACGCGTGGCTGGATAGGCCTTGATAGGCGCAATTGACGCCCCCGACTATCATCCGCGCCTCACCGGGACGGCTGACCGTCCCAGAATCGAGCTCCTGCGCCCCGATGCGCCAAACACCGAAGCGAGCCTGCCATGTCCCATGTGAATTCCCAGCGACGATCCCGATCCGCGCTCAGGGCCGTTGTGATCGCGGTCTGCGCGCTCGGCTCCGCCTTGACCCTGCGCACGGACGCAAGCCAAGCCCATCGGCGTCCGCAGAACGTCGGTGCGGATCGGCCGGCGTCGGAAGGCGCGCCGCACATCTCTTCGGGTGCCGCCGCAGTCCGCAGGGGCCGGCATGAGCACGCGCCGCTCGCCGTCGCCCAGGAACCGGTGCCCGGTCCGCGCGGCAGCTTGTACGCCACGTCGCCGCTGGCGGTCATCACGGCGACCGTCACGGTCACGAACTCGTTGGACGCCCCGCATATCGTCGGAGTCGCGGCCGCGCCGGCGGCGGGCGCGCCGAGCTGGACTGTCCTGACCGGTCCGGGGCGCCTCCTCGCTCCCGGCGCCTCGGCCAGCGTGCCGATCACGGTGGAGGTTCCGATTTCTGCGGGCGATGGCATGCGGATGCCGGTTCGGCTGCGCTTGCAGACGGCAGTGGAGACGGATCGTCCGGTCACGGTCGACGAGCAGACGCTGTTCGCCTGGACCGGCGGCGACATGGTGGAGGGCACGTACGTCGGCTGTCGCGGCGATCTGGATGCCGACGGCATCGTCTTGGCGCAGGAGGCCGACAGCGTCGCGGAGCGCTTCGATGCACGCCGCGATGAGGCCGCCTACGAAGCGGCGCTCGACTTCGATCACGATGACCGGATCGGTGCGGCCGACGTGCAGGCCGTCGCGGGGCGCGTCGGGCAGCGCTGCGGACCGCTCGTCGATATCGACTCGTCGGTGCTGCGCGCAGGCGTCGGCATGGCGCCGGTCCGCGCACACCTCGAGGCCCTCCAGGCCGTCGCCGACGCGAACAACGGCAACCGGTCCGCCGGCACGACGGGCTACCGCGCGTCCGTCGACTACGTCGCGGGCGTGTTGGCGGCGGAAGGCTACCGGAACGTACGGAACTCGTTCGAGTACCCGATCGCATTCGAGCCTCCGCCGGCCGACATCGAGGTATTGTCGCCTGAGGCGGCCACATGGGTGCCGGGCGCCGACTTTTTGCAGGCCACATTTTCCCCGGCCGTCGACATCACGGCGGACGTCGTGCCCGTCGACGTCACCGTGCCGCCCGCGCCGGAGACGAGTTCGACGAGCGGCTGCGAGGAGGCGGACTACGCGGGCTTCCCCCGGGGCGCCATCGCACTCGTCCAGCGCGGCACGTGCAGCTTTGGACAAAAGGCGAGCATGGCCGCCTGGAAGGGCGCCTCGGCGGTCGTGATGTTCAACGAAGGCCAGGTGGACCGCACGGAGCCGTTCCCGATCGACCTCGGCGGGATCGTGTTTCCGGTCTCGGTCTTCGCTGCTCGCTACGCCCTGGGCGAGGCGATCGTCCTGCACGTGCGGGCGGGCGGGACAGTGCGCATGCACATCCGGGCGGATCAGTCGGCGACGCTGCGACGTGAAGAGAACGTGATCGCTGAGTGGCCGTCCAGCGAGGATGATGATGTCGTGATGATCGGCGCCCACCTCGACAGCGTCCGCAACGGACCGGGGATCAACGACGACGGATCGGGCGTCGCCGCCGTGCTCGAGATCGCGCGGCAGGTCGCGCGCCTCGACCTGCGGCCGAAGCATCGACTGCGCTTCGCGTTCTGGGGGGCCGAGGAGATCGCGAGCTGGGGATCGTCGCAGTACCTGGACGGACTGACGGCGGCCGAGCGCCACCAGATCATTGCCTACTTGAACTTCGACATGATCGCCTCCGTGAACCCGATGCGGGACGTCTACTGGGCGCAGTACAAGCGCGACGGCGCCGACGATCTCTCGGCGCTCTTAGAACGCTGGTTCGACCGCGCGAACCTGCCGCATGAGCAGACGTGGTTCAGCGGCGGGCTCGACTCGGATTCGTTCGAGTGGCGCGGCATCCCGACGAGCGGCGTCTTCACGGGGCACGACCTGAAGTTGTCGCCGGCGCAGGCTGCCAAGTATCACGGCACGCCGGACGCTCCGATGGACCCGTGCTACCACCGGTCCTGCGACACGATCGCCAACATCAACTGGACGATCCTCGAGGAGATGATCGCGGCCGCCGCTCACGCCACGTGGTCCGTCGCGAACGACGACTTCATCGCACTGACGAGCCGACGCGCTCGACCGCTACCAACGCGTCCCCCGAACGCCGTCGCGGACGCGGCGCCATCGCCCGTGACCCTCGAACCGCCCGCCCGCGTCGCCGCGCTCGACAGCGACGACCATGTGCCGTCGGCCTCGATCGCCCAGCTCCCGGACGAGATCACCGGTCTGGCCGTCGACGTCGAGGGGATGGCGGCCTTCGAGCTGACGCTGTCCTTCGACCCGGCGTCCGTCGAGATCCTAGGGGCCCAGTTGGGCGACTTCGTGCCCGATGGCAGCCGCACGCTCGGCCCGGTCCTTGCGCCGGGCCGCCTCGCGATCGGATCCGCCGCCGGCGCAGCAAGGTTCACGACGGGCGCCGGGCGCGTTGTCCACATCCGGTATCGAATGCTGCGCGGCGGCGCGCCGCCGCGCGTCCGCATCGAGCGCGACGCGACGGGCGTGTTCGATCACAGCGGAACGGTGCTCGGACCGCCGGCCGCGGTGCGCGTCGTGGGCGCGGCCGTCGAATCGGCTTGGCTGCCGTGGGGCGGGGTGGAGCGCTGATCCGCCGCCGGAACGGCATGTTCCGGCCATAATGCCCGCCTCCGATACGCAGCGGCCGGTGCACTGCATCCGGGCACACGTCCTGGCTCCGTTTGGCGCCTGCCGCCTATCCTAGCTATACTCGCCGCTTCGATCGGGCGGTTAGCTCAGTTGGCTAGAGCGCCACGTTGACATCGTGGAGGTCACAA
>JBDTSC010000445.1:0-3192 GCA_039931375.1 Ardenticatenales bacterium | reverse complement strand
ACGGCCCCCCATACGCCCCCATGTCCCCCCGGCTCCCGTCCCCATCCCGCCGCGCGTCCGCCGGATCGCCCGCGTCGACGCACGGCGAGGCGCTCGTGAGGTGGAAGTCGCTGTTGGCCGCATCGACGAAAGCGGGGTCGAGGGCCAGCGCGCCGTCGCCGGGGGCGGCCTTGTCGTAGGCGGTGGCGGCGTGCCAGACGTTGTTGTAGGCCACGTCCTGGCCCTCGGCGCCGCCGACACCGGCCCACTCGTTCTCGCCGACGATGTTGCCGCGGATCACCGCGCCCGCCACGTCGACCGCGATGCCGCGCTTGCCGCCCCAGACCGTGTTGTTCAGCGCCACGAGCGGGATGCCGTGGGCGGCGATGCCCTGCACCGCGTTGCCGTAGACGACGTTGTTCATCACGAGCGGTCGGTTCGTGCAGCCGTCCCCGAAGCAATAGGCCGCGAACCCGACGCCGTTGCCCGTCAAGCGGTTGTGGCGCACCGTCGCGCCCACGCCGTCGCCGACGAAGACGCCCGCGTCCCAGTACGCCTGCCCGCCGCCCGTCACGGTGAACCCCTCGAGCACGCTGCCGTCGCCCAGCTCCACGACGTTGCCGCTGCCCGGGCCGCGGATCGTCGTCACCGTCGCGCCGGCGCCGGTGAGCGTGACGCCGGCGGGGACGTGGATGGCCTCCGCGTACGTGCCGGCGGCCGCCTCGACGATGTCGCAGCCGTGCGCACCGTCCAGCGCGGCCGCCAGCGTGGCGACATCGCCGGGGACGTGGATCGTGCGCGCCGGGTGGATGGTGAACGCGCGGTCGTCGGTCGAGGCATGGCCGCCGCTGGCGTCCGTCGACTCGACGACGTAGTGCAGCACGTCGCCGGGCGTCAGCGGGCCGGGGAGGTGGACGGTGTGCTGCGTGCCCGCGACCGGCGCGTCCAGCGTCATGTCGTAGCGGCCCGCGTCGGCGCCGAGGCGGACCCGCCCCGTCGCCAGCCCGGTCGTCGTCCAGGCGATGCTGCCGCCGCACGGCCCGATATCGCCCTTGACCTCGTCGATGCCGGACAGGCCGCGCGTCGTGAACGACCAGCGCGCGTCGAACGCCGCGCCGCGGCTGTCGATGCCGGCGACGTGCGCCTCGAAGCGGGCGTTTTGCGCCGTCGGCTGCTCGGGGATGAGAAACACGACGTCCGGGCCGAGGAACCTCGGCGGATCGTTCTTCTGCTCGAGCTCGTACGCTTTCACGATTGCGCCGCGCGCATCGTGCAGCTCGGCGATCGTGACCTTCCAGGGGGAGGCTTGTTGGGTGCGCAGCGGGGCGATGAGCGACAGGGCCAGCAACGCGCCGAGCGGGTCGGCGGGACGAGACGGCTCGTGAGACGTCGGCGACCACGACCCGTCCGGTGACGACGTCGCCCCCCGCGGCCCCCGCGCCGCCGACGCCGACGCCGATGCCGATGCCGCCGCCGACGCCGAACTGCCGGCCGCCTCGGCCGGCATTGCAATGTACAAGCTTATCGGGTACCCCACCGCGTCGTCGCGCTGCGGCAGCGGGTCGGGCCCCTCGTTGCCGTCCCACGAGGCCGGGACGTCGTCCGCGCCGTCGATCGGCCAGGTGTAGATCGTCCGCGCTTCGGGGTGGCGATCCATCCCGGTGCGGCTGCCCACGTGGAGCACGCCCGTCGAGCGGTCCGCGCGGAAGGCGTAGCCGAAGCCCATCGCGCGCGGGCCGTAGCCCATGATCAGGTTGCGGTGGTAGACGGTCTGCTGCCAGCTGTCGATCGCGTACGCGCCGTAGCCGAACCCGGCCGCGTTCTCGCGCACGCCCCAGCGGAACGTCATGTCCTCGCCGATCGTGGGCGTGTAGCCGAAGTACGCGGCGCGCTCCCACGGGCGCACGCCCGTGAACCCGGCCACGCCGGCCGTCTCGTTGTGGCCCTCGCCGCGGCCGTTGTCCTGGTCGTACGCGGCATGGGCCATCGTGGCCAGGTCCAGCGCGCCGGCGGCGCGGACGGTGGGCAGGCCGGCGGCGGCGCGGATCGCGTTCATGTGGGTGAGCGCCTCGCGCTGGATGTCGTCGCGCACCACGCCGGACGGCGCGATCGCGCGGTCGAACGCGACCTCGTGGCCCTTGGATGCCCCGTCGGCGTCCTTGAGGACGATCATGCGCAGCACGTGCGGCCCGTCGCCGAAGCCGTCGTACACGCTGGGGACGTCGAAGCGGCGTTCCACGAAGTGGAACTCGAGCGTTCCCTCATCCGTATCGTCCACCCAGACGCGCGCCCGGCCGCCGCTCGGGCCGACGATCCGGCGCACCGACACGCTGTCGCCGGCGAATCCGAACGAGAGGGCCGCATCGACGTCCGTGGCGACGATGTAGTGCCCGGCGGACGCCTCGGCGGCGGTGACGGAACGCCAGTCGCCCTCCACGGTGAGCGAAGCCGCGTCGTCCTCGATCTCCAACGCTGGGGGCACGGCCACGAACGCGACCTCGGGCGACAGCTCGCTCTCGCCGTCCGCGGTGACGGAGCTGAGCGCGACGCGGTAGCGATGGCCGATCTCTAGCTCGGCGAGGTCGGACCAGTTGAACGACAGCGGTACCTCGAGCCGCCAGTCCCACGATTGCCCGTCCTGCGCACCGGACACCCACAGGTGGTAGCGCGTCGCCCCCGGCGCCGCCGTCCACGTCGCTCGCCACCGCGGCGCGTCCGCCGTGGCGTCCGGGCTGAGGCCGACGGCCAGGTCCGTGGGCGCGACGCCGTCCGGCGTGAACGGCAGCGCGCCGATGTCGCCGCCGTCCGAGGCGGCGCCGCGGGCGGGCGAGCCGGCGCCGAGCGACAGGTTGCCGATCGTCGGCTCGAGGAGGAACGGCGGCTCGTTGACGTCGCCGTCGCCGGGCGCCAGGCCGTCGCCGTAGTCGGTCAGGTTGTCGGCGATCAGGTTGTGGTGCGCCGCGCCGTTGCGCCACGCCGTCGGCGGATCGCCCGCGCCCGAGTCGTAGATCGACAGCCCCGTGCCGCCGTTGCTGGCGATCAGGTTGTCGACGACGACCACTGCGCTCTCGGGGCCGACGAGGATCCCGAAGCGGTTGTCCACGACGGTGTTGTGCGAGACGCCGGCCGCCCCATCCACGATCAGCGCACGCTCCGTGCCGCTGACCACGTTGCGGGCGATGACCGCGCTCGGCGCGTTGGGTGCGCCCGATG
>JBDTSC010000444.1:0-3195 GCA_039931375.1 Ardenticatenales bacterium | reverse complement strand
AGGCGCCGGCCCCCACCACAAACCCCGCCAACGCCCCCTTCAACGCCGCAAGCGCCCCCTCGTGCACGTACATCATGTGCCCCGCCTCGTAGTAGTCCATCGAAACGTTGCCCCGCAGGTGGGGCTCGAGGGCGAGGTGGTCGAACGTGTACTCGGT
Source organism: Ardenticatenales bacterium (assembly GCA_039931375.1). Lineage (GTDB taxonomy): Bacteria > Chloroflexota > Anaerolineae > Epilineales > Epilineaceae > Avedoeria. The sequence goes on along the minus strand of JBDTSC010000444.1, from coordinate 3,038 downwards.
CGCGAAGTAGGGCGTCGCCAGGTCGTAGTAGCCGTTGGCGACGTACACCTTCAGGTGCGGGTTCTTCGTCATCGCCTCGCGCAGCGACGGGGCGACGTTGAGGAAGCGGTTCTCGGCCGTGTCGAACTTCCAGGGGTGGACGCTGTCCGTCAGGATCTCGTACGGCACGTCGCTCTCGTAGCCCAACTCGCGGCGGACATAGTCGTTGAGGGTGGCGGTGTACGGGCCGAGGATCGCGGCATAACTCGGGTCGTGCTCGAACGAATCGCCGGCAGCGTCGCTGTCGTAGCCCGTGTAGCGCGTGTCAAGGCGGCCGACCGTCGTGCGCCTGTCGCGCAGCAGCTCCTTGCAGAAGCGGCCGATCCGCACCCGCAGGTTCGAACGGCGGACGTAGTCCGCGGACAGCCCGGTGTAGCGCGCGACGCGCGCGGCGATGTCGTCCGCGCGCACCTCGTCCAAGCGGGCGCCCAGAAACAGCGCGGCCGCGTAGTCGCCGTTCGCGAACGCCTCGACCTCGTCCAGCACGGCGCGCAGCGGCTTGGCCTGCAGGTCGACGGGCAGGGCGCCGTGGTAGTGGGCGGTGGCCGCGTACGTCGGCAGGAAGAGCGGGTAGGGCAGATCGTTGCCGGGCGCGAAGTAGGCCGTGCCGAAGTCCAGGATGCTGCTGATCAGCATCAGACCGCACAGGTACAGCCCGTGCCGATCCTGCAGGTGCGCCGCCAAGCCCGCCGCGCGCGTCGTGCCGTAGCTCTCGCCCGCCAGGTACGACGGCGAGCCCCAGCGGCCGTTGCGCGTCGCGTACAAGCGGATGAACTCCGCCATCCACTTGACGTCCTCGGTGACGCCGTGGAACGTGCTGGCCTCCGTCCCGTCCGCCGCGCGGCTGAAGCCGGTCGAAACGGGGTCGATGAACACGACGTCGCTGACGTCCAGGATCGAGTGGGCGTTGTCGATCAGGTGGTACGGCGGCGGCGGCAGCGTCGCGTCGTCCGGCAGCGCGATCCGCCGCGGCCCGAACAGCCCGAGGTGGAGCCAGACGGAGGACGATCCGGGCCCGCCGTTGAACGCGTACGTGATCGGCCGCGCCCCGACGTCGGCCACGTCGTCGCGCGTGTAGGCGGTGAAGAACACCGTGGCACGGGCGTCCTTGCCGTCCTCGCGCAGCGTCATCGTCCCGGCCCGCGCCGTGTAGGCCACGGCCGTGCCGCCGATCGTCACGCTGTGCTGCGTGACCTTGTGCCCGTCCTCGTCGCGCGGCGGCTTGTCCCCGTCCCCCCCATCGCCTCCGGCGGACGTGGACGCGGTCTTCGCGGCCTTGGCCGCCGCGCCCGCGTCCGCGCCGCTCTGGACGATGACGACGGCGCCGGTGCCTTTGAGGATTTGGACGTCTTTGGGGGTGGTCACCGCAGGCTCCTTGACGGTTGGCATCGATCGGTTCAAGTGGATGAACGACGAAGGCGGTCGTGCGCCCCGCGGCCGGGCGCAACTGTTCCTAGGTTGTCCCGGCGACGATCGCCGTCGCCGTCGCCGTCGCCGAGGTTAGACGTCCACTTCCCACACCATGTGACCCGCGTCGTACAGCCGCCCGAAGCGGTTGGCCATGAAGTCCGCGTACGCCACGTCCTCCTGGCGCACGAAGCCTTTGGCGGGCAGCGCGCCGGCGCGGTGGAGGTCCAGGGCGGCGCACAGGCCGCCGGCCGTGGTGAGCTGGATGGCGCCCCAGCGGCGGCCGTTGATGTCGGCCGCGTAGATCTTGCGCGCGATCGTCTCCTGCGCGAGCTCCCCGCGGCGCTGGCCGACGACGCTGACCATCACGACGACGACGTCCTGGTTCGTGTGCGGCAGGGATGACTCGAATATCCGCTTGAGCGTCGCGCGATCGTGGTTGAGGCCGAGGTCGTTCATGAGGAGCGCGATGATGTCGCGGTGGCCCGGGTAGCGGATCGTCTTGTAGTCCAGGTGCTTGACCTTGCCGAGCAGTCCCTCGCATAGCGTCCCGAGGCCGCCGGACGTGTTGAACGCTTCGTACTCGACGCCGTCCAGGCTGAACCGCTCGTAGCCTTCCAGCGGCTCGAGCGACGCCAGGCGGCCGTCGACGATCGCCTCGCACGGGTTGCCGTACTCGTTGATCAGGCCGTCCGTGCTCCACGTCAGGTTGTACATGAGGCGGTTGTTCGGGTAGATCGGCAGCGCCCCGACGCGCAGCTTGACGCTGTGCAGCGCCTCGAAGTCCCGCGCCAGATGCCCGGCGACGATGCTGATGAATCCCGGCGCAAGGCCGCACTGCGGGATGAACGCCGTCGCGGCGCCGTCCGCCATCGCGCGCACGGCCTGTGTGACGCGCACGTCCTCCGTCAGGTCCAGGTAATGCGCCCCCGCCCGCGCCGCCGCCTCGGCGATCGCGACGTTCAGGAAGTACGGCGCGCAGCTGACGACGTAGTCTTGGCCGGCGACGACGTCCGCGAGAATATCCGGCTGGCTGAAGTCCGCCGCGAGCGCCGTCGCGTTCGGCACGACCGCGTCGTCGTCACCCCGCACGGCCGCCTCGGCGGCGCGCGCGTGCGCGTCGACGGCCGTGACGGCGTAGTCGCCGCTGGCGGCCAGCAGCTGCGTGACCAGTGTCCCGATGCGGCCGGTGCCGAGGACGACTACGCGCGTGAGGTCGGGCATGGGGTGACTCCGAGCGAGTGGGGGGCGAAGGCGTGTCGGCGAGAGACCACGACGACGCCATGGCCGCGGGCGCTACGGTAGCGGGTGAAACGGCAGCGGGCGAAACGGCGGCGGGTGTTACGGCGGCGGGCGAAACGGCGGCGGGCGAAACGGCGGCGGGCGAAAAAGAAGCGCCCGACCGAAGGGAGTGGGCGCGAGGGAGGATCGACGAAATTCTGGCGGGGGCGGAGGTGGGGGTCAAGCCAGGGCAGGGCAATTGCATCAAACGGGGACCAGGAGGGTGCGTCGGTGGGGAGGGCGTGCAGAGCCGCAGGGCCTCGGCGGGGGGGGCGGGGCGCCTGAGTTCGTGCATTAAGCAGGGGCCTCCT
>JBDTSC010000443.1:0-3201 GCA_039931375.1 Ardenticatenales bacterium | reverse complement strand
ATCGCCATGGCCTACGGCACGACGGTGCGCGCGATTCAGCGGGCGAACGGGATCGGACGCGCGGCGTTCGTCCACGTCGGCCAGCGGCTGTTGGTCGCGGAGGCGACGCGCGACGGGGCGGGCGGCGTCGCTCCCGCGTCGGCGCGGGCGGCGACGGCCGCGGCCGCATCCGCCACGCCGACGGGCGGGGCGACGGAGGGCGGCGGCCCGGCGGCTGGCACGGACGATGGCGCGGCGGGCAGCGGCGCAGCGGGGCGGCGGATCGTCATCGACCTGTCCGATCAGACGCTGAGCGCGTACGATGGCGGCCGGCTGGCGAACCGCTTCATCGTCTCCAGCGGCTCGCCGTGGACGCCGACGCCGATCGGGACGTACGCCGTGTACATGCGCCTCGAGAGCCAGCGGATGGTCGGGCCGGGCTACGACCTGCCGGGCGTGCCGTTCGTGCAGTACTTCACCGGCAGCTACGCGATCCACGGCGCGTACTGGCACCAGAGATTCGGGATCCCGGTCAGCCATGGCTGCGTGAACCTGCAGCCGGGCGACGCGGCCTGGTTGTGGAGCTGGTCCGAAGTCGGTACGCCGGTGATCGTGCAGCCATAGCCCGCCATCGTCGGCCGCCCAGAGTACCGCCGCGGCCGCCGGCACGTCATACTTCTCGAACCCCTCGCCTCACCCTCGGAGCGATCGATGCCGCAGCCCACCGCCATGCGCCCACCGTTTGGACGAACGGCCCGACGACGGCGCGCGCGGCCGTTGATGACCGCCGCGTCGCTCGTCATGCTCGCGGCGCTCGCATCGACCGCCCGGTCCGCCCCCGTCGCGGCGCGGCCGGCCGCGGATCTCGCAGCCCCCGTGGCCGCACCCGCCACGCCGCTCTGGCCAGCGCCCGACCTCGTGGCCGGGGTGCGTGACCTGCTGGTCCAATATTACGACCAGCGCGCGCCGGCCGTCACGCCGTACTACCTGCGGGCGCCGGAGTGGGAGATCGACAAGAAGCTCAGCCACAAGGACCCGGACACGCTGTTCGAATACCACGGCGGTCCGGGCACGAAGTGCCATCCGGCCGCCACGACCGCTGCCTTCAGCGCGTGCACCGGCAAGCGCCTGGCGCGCACGTTCGGGCTGGCATACCTCCCCGGCCAGCCGCTGTTCAGCGCGCCGCGCGGCTACTACGCCAACGAGGGCGTGGCGCAGATGGCGGGCTACTACGCCTTGTACCACGCCTTCGCGCTCGACTTCGATGCCCCGACGGCGGGCAACTACACGCCCGCGGACGACCCGGCGATCCGCGACCGCAAGGAGTACCACCGCAAGATGCTCGCCGCGTACGAGGCGCATCAGCGCGACGTGATCGTCCGGATGTTCCGCGACACGCGCGCGGACGGCCAGTTCCAGGCGGACCTGACGCGCTCGGCCGGTGCGCTGGCCACGGGCTACGTCCGGACCGTCGAGGCGGTCGAGGAGGCGCACGGATGGACGGATGCGCTGGCCCGCAAGAACGCGATCAACGTCGTGGACGGGCTGCTCGAGCGGATCTGGTGGGAGTGGCAGGCGACGCAGCTGGACGGGCCGCGCACGGCCGGCTTCGCCGATCTGGGCAGCGAGCGGACGTACCAGGACGCGCTGATCTTCGATCCGACGTGGTCGGGCACGCACCGCTTCAGCTATGACGGCGCCTGGGTGAGCAGCCTGCGCCCGGCGGCGCTGGACACCGGCGGCTGGAACGGGCTCTGGTTCGACGCGGACTACGCGATGCCCGGCGAGTGGTGGTGCTACAGCCGCTTCAAGGACGGCACGCCCGAGCGCGCCGCCTGCCTGAACCACGCCAAGCGCGAGGCCAAAGGCGGCACGCGCTCGCCGATCGGCCAATACTACGGCGCGGGCGACTGCGGCAGCCGCAGCCTGACCCCGACGGCCACGGGCTGCGGCGACACGAACCTCGGGTCGATCGCCGAGGAGTGGACGTGGACGCACAACGGCGGGCGGATGGCCGCGGCGCTCCTGCGCAACCTCGAGGCGTCCGGCGACTCGGACGCGCCGCCCGGCGGGCTGGGCGGTCGGACGTTCGACGTGATGGGCCAGCGGCTGGGCTATGGCGTGAGCGGCTGGTACGGCGCCGACCCGTTTGACGACGACATGGAGTGGAAGCTGAACCAGGGCGGCGTCGACCGCCCGGTGCGCACGCTCTCGGCCGGCCGGCACGACAACGCGCCGCAGAACGGCAAGTACAGCTACGGCGAACAGGACACGACGCCCTATTCTGCGGCCGTGAACGGCGACACGTGGGCCGAGGACCAGCAGGAGTACCCCGGCGGCATCGACAACCACCTGCCCGGGCCGAACTCCCTGTATGGCACGCTGCTGTTCGGCTACGTGCTGAGCGACAAGGTGTCCGAGGGCCTGGCGCCCAGCCTGTTCGACGCCTGGCACCGCAACAACGTGGACGAGTTCTCGATGTGGGTCTGGCTGATGCAGTCGTCCTACTACCGCTGCGTCGATGTCAGCGACCCCGCCGACCCTCGCTGCCTGGCGTTCGCGCCGGGCAAGTGGCCCTACCCGGTGCCCGCCGAGATCAAGCGCCTGCCGCTCTTCGCCGACCCCGCCGACGCTGGCGCCCCGCTGGCCTTCCGCTATCTGTGGCGCGAGCCGCGCCCCGGCCCGAACCCGGCCCTGCCGGCGGCCTTCGTCGCCAGCCCGTCCAACCTCACCGGCTGCCGCGACACGCCCGGCGCGCCCTGGCGCTGGGCGTACGACAAGGACAACCCCGCCGCGCGGGACTATATGATCGATGAGGGCGGCTTTGGAGCCTACAACGAGATGCTGCAAGGCTACGGCGGCCTGATGCGGCTGCTGGCGGCGCGCTACCCGCTGAACCCGATCGACCCTTCCGAGCTGGCGAACTACACGACGCAGCGCAGCGATGTGATCAAGCCGTGGTACGACACGGCGTACGCCCAGGTGTCGCAGATGCTCGCCCTGTACAAGACGGACTACGGCTACGTTCCCGACATCGAGAACTCAACGTGCCTGGGCGAGGACCCCGGCCCGTCGGGCCGCAGCGTCCTCACCTGGCAATACGGCACCGGCGACAGCGTCAGCGCGGTGACTATCCGGCGGGCGATGTGGTACAGCGTGGCGGCGAGCTGGTACTGGTGGTACGACAGCGGGTGGAAGGACGTGGATGGGGGGGTGTGGTAG
>JBDTSC010000442.1:0-3207 GCA_039931375.1 Ardenticatenales bacterium | reverse complement strand
GTTCCACAACGCTCAGGGCGCCAAACGGTTCATCCACTGCGCCGCCGTCGCCAGGTCGGAGAGCGTGTTGACGTTATGAAACGATCTGCCGTCCGGATCGGCCGCCCGCCAGCGATCCGGGCCCACGATCACCGAGGGCACGGTCGAGGCCACCATGCTGGCCGGCGCGGAGCCGTTGGCCAGCAGCCGCTCGATCGCGGGAATGCAGCCCCGCCGATACGCCGCCAACAGCGGCTGCAGCCCGCCGGCCCCCACGTCCGCCGTAGTCCCACCGTCCGGCAGCGGCGATGCGCCGGCGTCCGGGACCGCCGCGAGCACGTCCGCGGCCGCGTCCGCGAGCAGCGCCAGCAGCGACGACTGGACGAGCGGCAGGTCACAGGCGACCGCCAAACACAGGTCGGTCGGCGCCGCGGTCAATCCCGCGTGCAACCCGGACAGCGGGCCGCGCGCCGGCACGTGGTCGACGACGACCGGCACGCCGAAGCGCTCGAAGCGCGCGTCTTCGTCGTGCGTTACGATCACGCACCTCTCGGCCACTGCGGCGAGGGCATCGAGCACCCAGGCGATCAGCGGTCGGCCGGCGAGCTCGATGAACGCCTTGTCCATCCCCATCCGCCGGCTGCGCCCGCCCGCCAGGACGATGCCCGTGACGGCCTCGTCGCCGAGGCGCAGCGTGCGCGTCCGGGGCGACGGGGCGGCCGCGGGCGACGCCGCGGCGGGGCCGACCCGGCGGCCGCGCGGCGCGGGCAAGGGCGTGTGCGACGGGGGGGGCATCGGCATCGGCGTCGGCGTCGGCGTCGACGTGGCGGAGGCGGGCGGCGGCGGCTCGTGGGACATGGCGGCATGGTGCCACAAGGGCGGGCGGGCGGCCATGTCGGCGTGGGCGGTCCCCCGCACCGTATAATCGCCCCCCATGTGCGGCATCTACGGCGTCGTGGTCCGGCCCGGCGCGGTCATCGACCCGTCCCGGGTGGCGGCGATGGGCGCGGCGATGGCGCATCGCGGGCCGGACGACCAGCAGCAGTGGACGGACGGCACGGCGGCCCTGGGGGCGGTGCGGCTGTCGATCATCGACGTCGACGGCGGGCGGCAGCCGGTGGGCAACGAGGACGGCACGATCGTCGTCTGCCAGAACGGCGAGCTGTACAACTACGCCGAGCTGCGCGAGGGGCTGATGGCCAACGGCCACCGGTTCGGCAACCACGGCGACACCGAGGTGCTGCCACACCTGTACGAGGCGGACGGGCTGGCGTTCCCCGAGCGGCTGCGCGGCATGTTCGCCGTCGCGCTGTGGGACGCGCCGCGCGGGCGGCTCGTGCTGGTGCGCGATCGGCTGGGCATTAAGCCGCTGCACTACGCCGAGACTGCGGACGGGCTGTGGTTCGCCAGCGAGATCAAGGGGCTCCTGGCCGCGGGCGTCCACCAGCGACTCGACGCCCAGGCGCTGCACGACTACCTGAGCCTCGACTACGTGCCTGGTCCGGCGACGATGTTCGCGGGCGTGCGCAAGCTGCCGGCCGGGCACATGTTGGTGTGGGATGGAGCGGCGCCGCGGGGGCGGGCGTTGGGGACACGGCGGTGGTGGGGGATGCCGGCGCAGTATGGCGAGGGGGGCGTGGGGGCCGTGGGCAAGGGCGAAGCAATTTGCTTCGCCCCTACGATTGACCAACGGACTCGACGGGCCGTTCCATCGGCCATCCCTCGCTCGGAAGACGCCCTCGTCGCCCTGGTCCGGACCGCGCTCGAGGATGCGGTGGCGGCGCACATGGTCAGCGACGTGCCGGTGGGGGCGTTCCTGTCGGGCGGGATCGACTCGAGCGTGATCGTCGCGCTGATGCAGCGGCTGGCCGGCGGGCGGGTGGAGACGTTCAGCGTCGGGTTTGACGATCGGTCGTACGACGAGCTGCCGTGGGCCAGGCGGGTCGCGGCGCACTGCGGCACCGTGCACCACGAGACCGTCGTACGGCCCGCGGCCGAGGACCTCGTGCACGCGCTGGTCGAGGCGTTCGACGAGCCGTTCGCAGACTCGTCGGCGATCGGGTCGTGGATCGTGGCCAAGGAGGCGGCCGGGCACGCCAAGGTCGTGCTCAGCGGCGACGGGGGCGACGAGGTGTTTGGCGGGTATGTCATCTATCAGGCGGATCGCTTGGCCGCGCTCGGTCGCCGGCTGCCGGCATGGGCCACCGGGCGCATGCTGCCGGCGCTGGCGGGCCTCGTCCCGGCCTCGGACCGGAAGATGGCGCTCGACCTGCGGCTGCAGCGGTTCGCGCGCGGGATCGGGCTCGATCCGTTGGCGGCGCATATGGCGTGGCGGGAGATCTTCCCGGAGGAGACGAAGTCGGCGTTGTATCGGGCGGACGGCGCCGCCGCCCGCCCCACCGTCGACGTGCTGCGCGCCGCGTACGATGCGTACCCGTCGGCCGACCCGATCAACCGCCTCATGGCCGTGGATGCCACCGTCAGCCTCGTCGACGACATGCTCACCAAGGTGGACCGGACGAGCATGGCGCACAGCCTCGAGGTGCGCGTGCCGCTGCTGGACCATCGGCTGGTCGAGCTGATGGCGCGGGTGCCGGACGTGTACAAGGTGCGGCCGATCCACCGCGGCCTCGTGCTCAAGCCGCTGCTGCGGCGGGTGGCGGCCGATCTGCTGCCACGGGACGTGGTCCACCGACCCAAGGCGGGCTTCCACGTGCCGATCCCGGCGTGGCTGAAGGGGGAGCTGCGGCCGCTGCTCACGGACACGCTGGCGCCGGAGCGCGTGCGCCGCCAGGGCGTGTTCGACCCGGCTGCGGTCGACGCGCTCGTCCACGCCCACCTCAGCGGGCGGCGCAACCTCAGCCGGGAGCTGTGGGGGCTGATGATGTTCGGGCTGTGGCACGACCGACACCTCGGGTGACGGCGCCGACCGATCCCCCTCGGACGGATTCCGGGCGATCCGGTCAGCGCCGCGCCCTTTCCACTTCGGGCGACGCGGGGATCAGGACTCCTGGTAAAGGTAGCCGGCCGTCGTCGCCCCGAGCAGCGCGATCACCAGGCTGATCGCCGCCAGTTGTCCGACGAACGCCCACTGCAGGATGCCGAACGTCACCAGACCGCCGTACACCAGGACGGTGGCCAGCCAAAGCATGGCGGCCGGATGCTCGAATGCACCTCCATGCACGTGAGAACGTGCCGGCCGCTGCCGACGCGCGGGGCGAGTATCAT
>JBDTSC010000441.1:0-3213 GCA_039931375.1 Ardenticatenales bacterium | reverse complement strand
TCAGGAGTGTTGGGTGCCCTCGCGAGTCTGCCTGCGCCGCCGACGAGGGTCGACCGCAGACCTACGGACACCCGCACTTGAACACCACCGAGTTCAACGTCGGATGGTACGGCACCCCCGGGTTCAGCAGCGTCAGCGACGTCCGGCGCGGGTTGAGCGGCCCAAATGGGACGGCTGAGTTGCACAGATCGCCCCAGCCCAGCACGCGGCCCGGCTCGGCCAGCGCGGCTTGGATGACCGCGGCGGGGACGCGGCCCGCGAGCTTCGGGCATGGCCGAGCCGTCAACGGCGGCCCACACGGGCCTACGATCTGGACGCCGACGGCGACCGGCCCGTCCAACGGCCGTCCGGCGATGCTCGTCCCGCAGACGCGCGAGGCCAATTCGAGGTGGACTTCCATCCCAACGTAGTGCGCCAGCGACACGTCGCTCGACTCGGAGACGTTCAGTATCTGGCCGTCACACATCGTGAGCGGGTAGTACGAGCATGCGTCCGCGACCGTGACGAACGCGCCAAGGCGGCCATCCGCGCGCATGGGCACAGGGTCGACGGCGATGGCGGCGATCGCGTTGATCGATCGCGTCGCGGAACGCGCCGATTCGGCGCGGGCGGTGCCGACGGCCAAGCCGGCGGCGGCGGCGGCGGACAGGACGGTGACGGCAAGCAGCGTGACAAGGGTTCGGAAGGGCGAACTGGGGCGGTGCATTGCGTGGTCCTCCAAATCGGTGGGGATGTCTGGGCGGTGTTCGGCAGGGCGATCGCGCCCAGCGGTCATGAAGCCAGAGGATAGCGCAGGAGCCTGCGAACGTCCGGGGGATTGTGTGGGCCACGGGCGTTCGTGGACCACGCTTGGTGCGTTCGCCCCGACCCCGTTTCTCCCGCAACCCGCCGCACGGTATCATCCCCCCATGTCACCGCACCGCCGACTGCTCGCCCCGGCCCTCCTCCTCCCCGCGCTCGCCGTCGCCGCCCAGGTCGCGCTGGCGCCGTCCCGCGCCCCGTCCGCCCTGCCGGTCGCACGCGCCCAGCCGCAAGGTCCCACCCGCTACCTCGACCTCGTCTTCGATCGCACCACCCGCACGAACGACGTCGTCTACGGCACGGCCATCGACAAGCCCACCGGCCGCGCCGTCGACCTCAAGATGGACATCTACGAGCCGGTGGGCGACACCGCAGCATCGCGGCCCGTGTTCGTCTTCCTCTTCGGCGGCGGCTTTACGCAGGGCACCAAAGAGCTCGAGCCGCGCGTTTACTGCGAGCAGATGGCCCGCCGCGGCTATGTCGCCATCGCGCCCAGCTACCGGCTGAACCAGGGCGACATCGCCAAAGACGGCATCCCCGCCGCCGTCTCGGACGCGCGCCAGGCCGTGCGCTGGCTGCGCGCGAACGCGGCGGCGTACCGCCTCGACCCGACGCGCATCGTGATCGGCGGCTCGTCCGCCGGCGCGATCACGTCGCTGTTCCTGGCCTACACGGATGTCGAGCGGCCCGCGGGCGACGACGTACGCGGCGCCGGCTCCGACGTCGCGCTGGTCATGGACCTCTGGGGCGGGCTGTACAACCAGGTGAACGACCTCGAAGCGGGCGCGCCGCCGCTGGCCATCGTCCACGGTACGGCGGACAACGTCGTCCCGTTCACCGAGGCCACCAAGCTGCGCGACCGGGCCGAGGCCGTGGGGGTGCCGTACGTGTTCCACCCGCTGGAGGGCAAGGGCCACGCGCCGTACATGCCGGTGGAGCTGATGACGATGGTGGCGCCGTTCCTGTACGCGCAGTTGTGGCCCGTCGGCGCGCCGCGCATGCCGGATCTGGGGGCCACGGACCACCTCGCCGTGAACTACCGCGCCGAGTCGCTCGGCCAAACGCAGGCGGCGACGATCGACGTGACAAGGACCGCCGACGGGTGGCGTGGCATGGCGGGCTTCGAGGTGAAGGACTGGCGATCCGAGCGGTTGCGGACCGTCACGTCCACGGTGCCCGTCGCCCTGAGCGATGCCGCCATGACAGCGTTCCTGACCACCCTGGCGCGGACCGAGCTCACCGAGCACCTCGACGGGCCGACGGCGACAGCCACCCCATTCGATTGGTCGGCGACGTACGCCTTCGTCCTTTCCGTTGGCGGCGACGACATCGTGGGTCTCACGAGCCATCCATGGACGACGAACCCTCGTCACGAGCGCCCCTACGTCGTTGCCATCGGCGACCACACGTGGCGAACGGACGACGACGCCCCGGATCGCGCGCTCGAGGCGATCGACCCGGCATTGCGATGGGACGAGCTGGATCGACTTCTTCGGGAATCGGCGGCGACGCCGTTTGTGCGGACGGCGACGATGACGGCGCCGAGCGCGACGGCCGCGCCGACGGCTGTCCGGACTGTGCCGCCTGAGGGGGAGTCGGGCGGGCGGGTTTGGTTGCCGGTGGGGATGCGGTAGGCGGCCGAGACGTCGACGGCGGTGGCACCGGGGCGCGGGGCCATGTGGGACCGGGCGAAGCGGCGCGTGCTTCACCTGGGCTGACGGCCTAGCCTAGCGGATCGTCGCTCCGCCTGCCGTCATGTCGCCCGGCGATTCATCGCGGGGCGATCGCCGCCCTTGTCTTTCGCCGTTCCCAAAGCGATGCCCTGTCCATCACCCATCACCCATCACCCATCACCGATCCCCCACCGCGCACTCCGCCCGCACCACCGCATGATCGCTCCCCGCCTCCCGAGCCTCCCCCAGCGACCGGTGCTCCACCCGCCGCACGACGACGTCCTTCGACACGTAGATCCGATCCATCCGACATGGGATCGACCGTCCACCGTGCCCGCGGTCATACGTCACGGCCATCGTCTGTTCCGCGCCGTCCGCGTCCCCACGGTTCCCATCCCCGCCGTCCCCCTCGGCCGCTCGCCGTGCGCGGTCCATCCGGTCCGCATCCACCAGGCCGTGCGCCGCACCGACGCGGTGGAACCGGTACTCGTCGTAGTGCGGGTGCTCCGGCCCGAGGACGTTGCCGTCGCGGTCGTCCTGCCACGTGTTCATATCCCCGCCCAACACGAGCGGCCCGCGCTGCTGGACGATCCAGGCTTCCATGGCCCGGTACGCGCGCATCTTCTGCTCGCGCCGCAGCCGCTTCTCGAGCACGGAGCGCCCGGCGGCATGCGGCGCGTGCCAGCTGGCCACCGTCATCGCTCGCCCGCTGACGACGGCCGTCGCCGCCATCGCGCGC
>JBDTSC010000440.1:0-3251 GCA_039931375.1 Ardenticatenales bacterium | reverse complement strand
TGGGCGCGACGGGCACTGGGCGCAAGTGTACCAAATGCCGGCGGGCCGTCCGGCGATTGCCCTTGACGCCCGTCCCCTTGCGCCCCTCCGCGTCCGTCCGTTGGACGCCAGTGGGTCATGTGGATACCGTTGCGTTGGTTCCAATCGCGGGTGGGGTGGGTCAAGGCTCGCGCGTTGAGGTTGGGTCAGGTTTAGGGCGTTGCGAACAGGAGGACTGAACGATGACGAAGTACCTTATCTCTTTCCCCGGATCGGCGATGGACATCGCCGACGACGACATGGCTGCCGTCGGCGAAGCGGCACACGCGGTCATACGAGAGGCGAAGGATGCCGGCGTCTATGTGTTCGGCGGTGGTATCAACGAGGACGTCGCGCCGCTGATGGTCGCCGCCGACGGCACCGTCACGAACGAGACCTACCCGCAGACCAAGGAGTTCGACGGCGGCTTCTGTGTCCTGGAACTCCCGTCGCGCGAAGCCGCCGTCCAATGGGCCGCGAAGATCGCCAAAGCCTGCCGCTGCTCGCAGGAACTCCGCGAGTTCCAATATGACCCCGAGAGCTGACGGGCGAGGTTGCAACTCCATGAAGTACCGCATGAATCGCCCTACGAAATACATGGGGCCCATCCTATAGATGGCCGGCGCGGTGGGACGGTGGGACGGTGGGACGGTGGCGATGGCGGGCTCCCGCGATGGCGACATCGGCCGATGGGACGAACCGCCCGGTCGCGCGTCGACGATCCCCTGGATGTACGACAGCAGCTCCGGCACGTGCTGGATCTCGTCCAGGATGCCCCCGTCCGGCAGGCCAGCCAAGAAGCCGCGCGGATCGTCGATCGCCCGCGCGCGCTGATCCATGCAAATCCAACGTTGAACTTGCGATCTGCATGATGCGTGGGCGATCGGGCGATCATCCGCGCGCTGGCCGTCGACGGCACGACGGTGGCCGCCTATCCCGACGTGCTCGTCGACCTGCCTCTTGTGCGCCGCGGCCTGGAGAGCGATTGACGGTTGAGCGGACCGGCCTATCATGGACGATCCCCTCGCTCGGTGCTCTCTGGCGCCGAGCGGACGCACCGTTGGGCTGACCGGCATAACGGCGGCGCGGGATGCCGTTAGGCGGACGGGGCGTTCGGGGACGCGGGTACGGCTGAGGTGTTGGGGGAGGGGGCGAAGGACAATGGGAAGTTAGGCGGAGACAGTGACGCTCGATGCTGCCGTAGTTGAAGAGGTTCAGGCTGCCTTGTCGCGCATCGAGCGCGAGCAGTCTTGTCTGATTTGCCTTGCCGTTGAATCGGGAAGTCGCGCTTGGGGGTTTGAATCCACCGACAGCGACTACGACGTCAGGTTCGTTTACCTGCGACCTTGGGATTGGTACCTTTCGACGAACTTGGAGGAACGACGTGACGTGATCGAGTTGCCGATCTCGGACCAGCTCGACGTAAGCGGCTGGGATCTGCGCAAGGCACTCCGTCTACTCAGGAAGTCGAATCCTCCGTTGCTGGAATGGCTCCGGTCTCCACTGCTCTACCGCGAGCATCCATCTATCGCAGGCAATCTAAGGCAGCTCGCACCACAATTCTATTCACCACGGGCTTGCTTTCATCACTATCTTCACATGGCCGAGGGGAATTTTCGCGAGTACCTCCGTGGTGAGACCGTCTGGCGAAAGAAGTACTTCTACGTTCTCCGTCCTCTGCTCGCCATGCGATGGATCGAGAACGACCTCGGCCCAGTTCCCATGGAATTTTCGCGCTTGCTGGAGACGGTCAAGTCAGCGAAACTGTTGGAGGACATTCACCAACTCCTCGCCGACAAGAGAGCGGGAGTCGAACTTGATGAAGGCCCCCGCATCGCATTAATCAGCGACTTTATCGAGGCCGAACTGGTGCGCGCGCAGCAGTTGGCTGAGCCGAGGTTGGCGCAGGTCGCCGAGCAAGACGCACTCGATCAGTTCTTTCGGACATCTCTCCTTGAGGCGTGGGGGGCGATGCCCGCCTAACTCCGGGCTGAAGCAGACGCGGGTCTCGCCTCGCTCGACCCGCGCTTCGGCCACGCGCACAAACGGCGCAACAGCATCGGTTGCCAGCAAACTGGTTTTATGGAATACTGGCGTCATGAAGACCACCCTTGAGTTCCCCGACGACCTCATGATCCAAGTCAAGATCGAGGCCGCGCGGCGGCGCCGTAAGCTCAAAGAGCTGGTGCCGGAGCTCGTACGCGCTGGCCTCGATGCCCAGCGGGGTGCAGTGGTCGCTCGATCGCCTGCTGACCTTGCCGCCGGCGCACAGTGGCTGGACGATTGGCTGCGTCTGGGCGCCGAGTGGAGCGCCGCCGCGCCCGCCCGGCCGAGTGCGCGCGAGATTCTCGAAGCGGACCGGCGTTGATCGCCCGTGGCCCCGCCGCTGTTGACCGTGGATGCCTGCGTTTGGGTTGCGGCTTTCGAACCAGCTGACGCACTGCATCCGGCCGCCCGTGCGTTTTTGATCGAGTGCCAGCGCCGGCACGTGCCGCTGGCCAGCCCCACCATCGCCTTGCTCGAAACAGGCTGTGCCATCAGCCGGCGATTCGGGTCGCCCGAGAAGGGCCGCCGTGCCGCCCGGCTCTGGGCGACCAACCCGCTGCTTCATCTCATGCCCGTGGATGCCGAACTCGAGGCGCACGCCCTGGAGCTGGGCACCGCGTTGCGTCTGCGGGCCGCGGATGCCCTGTACGCTGCCCTGGCGGCGCGGTTGGACGCCGACCTCTTGACCACCGATGGCGAGCTGCTCGACCGGACGGCCGGCTATGTCCGTGCATCGACGCCGGCTCGCTGGTTGGAAGCGCACGCCGAACGGCCGTAGGTGGCAGCCAGTCCCCTCGTGTATGGCCGTGCACTCTTGACTTCAACGAGAAGCGCCACCAGATCGACATCACGGACGACGACATCGGCCGACGGAACGAACCACGACCGCAATGCGGTGCGGTCTACCCAGCAGACGTAGGTCCAGACCCGACGAACGGTCACGCCTCCGCCAGCCCCGCTACCCTCTGCTATGAAAATGCGCCGCGCTCCCCCCGCACTTTCATTCGCTGGCGGGTGTGCGCGCCGCACATGCGCGACTAATCCACCAGCGGGTCGAGGCGCTGCTCGGCCATCCGGTATCAGGGGGCAGCGGGGAGGGCATGGCGATCGAGTCGCTCGTCGCAGAAGCTCCGACGCGGCGGTCGGGCCGTGCCGCGGCACGGGTTGCAGCGGTCCGGCCGCGGCCT
>JBDTSC010000439.1:0-3253 GCA_039931375.1 Ardenticatenales bacterium | reverse complement strand
GTCGGCGTGTCGACGCCAGCCGCTCCGAACGGCAAACCGGACCGCAATCGCCGCCGCAGTCAACACGCCAAACGCCAGCGCGACGGCGTCGACGAGCCGGCCGCCGACGTAGCCGTACTGGGCAAGGCCGAGCGCCAGGCCGGCGACGGCCGCTGTGCGCACGTCGCGGCGGCGCACGGCGTGGATCAGCGCCGCGCCGGCGATGGCCGCCCAGAGAGCGTCGAGCCCGTGGCCGAGACCCATGCGGCTGGCGTGGACGTGGAGGTGCGAGACCGCGATCAGCAGGCCGGCGACGAGTCCGACGCGGCGAGAGGCCACGACGCGGCCGAGGGCGTACGTCGCCGGCGCGGCGAACGCGCCGGCGATGGCCGTCGGGAGGCGCGTGGCGAGAGGACCGGCGGGGAGCACGCGGGCCAGCAGGGCATGCGGCACGAGGTAGAGCGTGGCGTTCGCCCAATAGGTCGAGAACATGTGGCCGCCCTCGCCCTTGCTCATCCACCGCGCGGCCATGCCGAAGACCCCCTCATCGCCCGAGAGGATGTTGGGGACGCGGTCGAGGACGACGAGCCGCAAGCACAGGGCGATGCCAAGCAGGATCACTCCGTCGCGCAGCGCGACGCGATGGCGGTGCGCCGCCCGCACGAACCCGCCTCGCCGCAGCCAGGCGCCTGGCAGCGCCAGCCCGAGCGTATATGCCGCGACCGCGGCGCACCACAGGACGAGGATCCAGCCGTACGCGCGCGCGGGCGTGTTGTCGCCGATCTGTTGGATAATCGCGACGGCCGCCGCGGAGCCGAGCAGCCCGACCACGGCGCACGCGACGCGCAGCGCTGCTGCGGGCGATGGACGCGGCGACGGCGATGCGGGCTGGACGACGACGGCGGCATCGGCGTCGAGAGCCCCCGGGCATGCGCCGAACCTCGCACCACCGCGTCGATCGACGTCGTCGCCGCCGGCGCGCACGACGACGACGTAGGCCGCGGCCGCGATCAGCCAGAGCGGCCAAGCCGTCCACGCCACCCAAGGTCGCCGCGACAGCCACTGGCCGGACAGGACGAGGACGCTCTCGGCGAGGAGGGCGAGGCCGAAGGCGATGGTGGCGAGAGCGGGGATGAAGGCGTCGGGAGGGCGGGACGGGCGCCGGAGGAGGGTCAGTCGACGGTCGAGCCATGGGCGCGCGTCGACAGCGGGAATTTGGGGAGCCAAATCGGTTGGGTCGGCGGATGGAGGTGGATCATCTGGCGTTGCCGATCCGCCGCGTCGCTGCTGGGTCATCGTCGGGGCGGAGCTGGGACTCCGCGGTCCCGGAGGAAGGGATCACCTGTCCATCCGCGGCAATTCCACCGCGAGATGCCCACGTAGGGGCACCCCCCCGTGGGTGCCCTCGTAGACCGTGGAACCGACGAGGGCCCCCACGGGGGGGTGCCCCTACCGTCGATCATCGCGGCCGCCAACACGGCCGCAACGCGGTGGATCGATCGACGTCGCCGCCG
Source organism: Ardenticatenales bacterium (assembly GCA_039931375.1). Lineage (GTDB taxonomy): Bacteria > Chloroflexota > Anaerolineae > Epilineales > Epilineaceae > Avedoeria. The sequence goes on along the minus strand of JBDTSC010000439.1, from coordinate 1,760 downwards.
ACCATGCCCTGCCCTCGCCCCATCGCGCCCCGCACCGGTTACAGACCACCCGTGAGCTGATAGCCCGTCAAGAACGTCCGCCGATCCTGCCGCAGCTCCTGCTCGTCGACGCTGCCGGCGAAGCGGCGCTCGTGGGCGGTGTCGATGAAGCGCAGCTGCGCCGCCGGCACGTCGAACTGCTGCATGAGCGTGTCGTACACCTTGCGGCCGCGCGCGACGCCCAGCGCGTCCGCGTCCGCCTGGCTGGCCAGGTTGCGCGCGAGCGCGGCGCCGGGCAGGGCGGAGCCGCCCTGGACCTCGAGCACGCAGTCCGCGCACGTGCGCAAAAAGCGCACGGCGTCCTCGAGCGTGGACAGGGACGCGGCCGCGTCGCGGAAGTCCGTGCGGTTGGGCAGGAACTCGATCTCGACGCCGGACTCGAAGATCTTGCGCGCCCCGGCGATCTGGTCGTCCGTGACGGCCTCGCGGTTCGTGAAGTCCGTGACCTGGAACACCTCGTGGCTCGGGCGCTCGTTCGGGTTGCCGACGAGCGTCGCGTCCTCGCGGGCGGCCAAGACGAACGACGAGTCGATCATCGCGTCCTCGCTGGACAGCGGCGGGACGCTGTGCTGGCAGTAGCGCCAGTAGAACGCGGCTTCCTCGAGCCGGTTGTGCAGCGTCGTGCCCTCGTTCATCAGCGTGGCCGCGTCGCGCAGCGTCGCGTACGCCTCGCGGTCCATGTCGGCGGCGAAGGCCGCGGCGTCGGTTGTGGCTAGGAGCGCGGTGCGGTCCTCGTTGCCTTGCGCCCAGTCCATCATGCGGGTGAAGGCGGCGGCGTTGTCGTTGCTTAGGTCCAGCAAAGCATGGTAGTAGGCGCGGGTGAAGGCGTCGAACGGCTTGCGGTCCGCGTCCGTGCGTGTCTTGGAGAAGGCCAGGACGTCCCAGATGATGCGGACGTCCTTGCTGGACAGCAGGATCCGGCTGTTCGGCACGGCCGCCAGCGCGCGCGAAACCTCGGGCTCCCAGGCCGCGACGGAGGCGATGTCCTGCTCGACGCCCGAGTTGATCCAGGCGTCGACGGCCTTGGCGGCATCGTCATAGCGCAGCGGGAGCTTGAGGGGCGTGTTGGCGGTGTGGCTGGCGAAGCAGGCCATGAACTCGGACACGCCGTTGCCGGCGAAGGCGATCGCGTGCTCGAACACGTCGTTCCAGCTCTCGACGCCCTCCTTGACGACGATCGCGTCCGCCCCGGCGCTCTGCCCGAGCGGGATGGCGATCGTCGTGCCCTCGCCGCACAGGCGCAGCGTGGACAGCGTCGTGGCCAGCGCGTCGTAGTCGCCGGCCTTCAGCGCGTCGCACTGGCCGGGATCGTCCAGCCCGGCGGCGTAGCCGTCGACGAGCTGCAGATCATAGCCCTCATCGGCCATGTAGCCGCCGGCGGCCATGTGGATGAGCGTGGCCATGTACGGCGTGTACTGGACGGTGAGCACCTTGAACGGCGGCAGGTCCGGGCGACCGGACACGTCCGCGCGGGGGCGGGTGGCCGCGGGACGGACGCTGGTCGCTTGGCCGCCGGAGGAGTTCGGCGGGTTGGAGGACGGTGCGTCGGTCGCCGGCGGCTCGTTCGCGACCTGTCCCGCCCGATCGGCGAGGTTGTTCGCAAGGAGCACGCCGACGAGGCCGCAGCCGATCGCCAGGATGAACAGGCCGAGCAGGACACGTCCCCAACGGACCTTCATGATGATGCGCTCCTTTGCGTCGGTTCGGGCAGGTCGGCTTGG
>JBDTSC010000438.1:0-3255 GCA_039931375.1 Ardenticatenales bacterium | reverse complement strand
GGGGTTCGCGTTGCCGTCCGTGTCGCCGTGCTCGTCGGCGTGCGGGTCGCGGTGCTCGTCGCGGTCCGCGTCGCCGTCGCCGTGGCCGCCGCGGCGCACGTTGAGCGCGTGATGGTGTTGCTGTCCAACGTCACGGCCCCGGTGCGCGCCAACGCTCGGCCTGAAACGGTCGCCCCGGTATTCAACGTGATGCTTGTGAGCGCCAGCAGGTTGCCGATGAACGACGTCGTCGTGCCCAAGGTGGCCGAGCTGCCCACCTGCCAAAAAACGTTGCAATCTTGACCGCCGTTGATGACGAGAACGGACGAGGCGGACGCCGTCGTCAACGAAGAGCCGATCTGGAAGATGAACACCGCGTCGGCGTCGCCTTGGGCGTCCAGCGTCAGGGTGCCCGTCAGCAGCGCGGACGAGGCGTAGCAATAGACGCCGGGGGTTAGCGTCAGCCCGCCCAAGTCCTGTCCGGTGAGGTCGGTGTCACAGGCCTGGCCGGCGAGGTTGCCGTACGCGGTGCCGTTGTCCGCTTGCGCCTGCGCCGCGACGGCATCCACCACGTGGATCGTGCCGATCACGGTGCCGGGCGGAAACCCGGTGACGGCAAAGCCGGGGCTCACCCCAAGGTCGCCGACCACGGTCGTCGGGCCGGTGTTCGTGACGGCGCTGCCGCCCAGTACCGCGAAGCTGGCCGCGGTGCCGAGGCTCGGCGCCGTGCCGATCGCCATCGCGGCATCGGGTCGACCGAGCGCGCCGATGAGTGCGGTCGTTGCCAGAAAGGCGCTGATGGCCCTCGCGGTTACGCCATGAAGGCGTGCAGCCGCTTGTCGTATCGTCCAACGACGGTAGTATGCTGGGATCGATGTCGTTCGGTCATTGGGTGGCATTTGCCGGTGGCTTTGTGATGTGAACGCTCCTGTCGCGATGCGGCGGCCGACCGCCAGTATAGTGCATCGTGCAAGGTGCGATCCTGAACGCTCGGCATCGAAGCGGCGGCGATGCTAGGGCGCTCCTCGTGCACGACAGTCAGGCATGAATACGCGCCCACGCACCACGAGCGGCCCTGGGGTCACGGTTGGCGCTGGGGCCGTGCCCGATCGCGCGGTCGCCGTCACCGACCCGCCGGCCGTCGGCGTTCGCGTCGGCGCGACGTCCCCGCCGACCATGCGGCCGATGAACGCGTCCGTTTCGCCGCCCGCATACTCCGTCAGCGGCCGAAAGGCCGGGAAGCCGCGGCCGGCCATGCCCGCGATGACAAACCCCGCCGCCGACCCGTCCGCAGCGCGCATCGCCGCGACGCCGCGGCCCTCATCGACCCCTGCGCTGCCCAGGAAGGTGCTGAACGCAAAGGCGTTCGAGGGGTCGACGACGGCAAAGAAGGCGTCCGAAACTCCGCCAGCGAAGCTGGGCTGCAGCGCATCCCGAAGCGGGAAGTTGGGCGACGCCGTCTTGCCGATCACGGCCACTCGGCCCACGGCGTCGGCGGCGATGCCAAAGCCCTCGTCGTCCGCCCTTCCGCCGAGGTACGAGCCGAGGCGCAGCTGCGCGCCGTCCCGGTCGATCGAGGCCACGAACGCGTCCGTGCACGGCAAGCGGCCGAGCGCGCCCGTGCACGTGCCGCCGCCTGGACGAGGTTGGAACGCGTTTGCCGTCGGGAAGTCGGTCGACGCCGTCCGACCCGTCACGAACACGTCGCCCGCGGGGTCGACGGCCAGCGACCGGCCGACGTCGTCGCCCTTTCCGCCCAGGTAGGTGCTCCAAGCGATCTGTCCACCGTCGGGCTGAAGGACCGTTACGAACGCGTCGTCGCAGTCGCGGCGCGTGGAACCGCCGCACGTACCGGCGGCGGACCGTGGTTGCAGCGCACCGAGCACGGGAAAGTCTCGTGAGGCCGTCTGGCCAGTGATGTACACCCGGTCCGCTGCGTCGAGCCCGACGTCGAACGCGGCGTCGAGGCCTTGGCCGCCGAAGGTGGCGCTCCAAACGACGTGCTGGCCGACCGGCGCGAGCTTGACGACGAACACGTCCGGACACGCGGTCGGGCTCGTGTGGCACGGCGACGGGAGGGGCGATGTCGGAGGCGGTGCGCCGAGCGTCGGGAAGTCGGCCGACCCGGTCTGCCCGACGACCACCGGGCTGCCGTCGGCGGTCAGGGCGATGGCGGCGCCGACCTCGTAGGCGCTTCCGCCCAGGAAGGTGCTGAACTCGATGCGGTCCAGGTCCGGCGACAGGCGGGCGATGAAGGCGTCGTCGACATCGGTCCCGTCGCCGCCCGGCTTGGACTGCAGCGGCCTGACCAGCGGGAAGTCTACAGAGTACGTCGTGCCGACGACCCAGACGCTGCCATCGTTCGCGAAGGCGACGCTGTTCACGACGTCGTCGTCCGAGCCGCCGAGGAGCGCGGCGATCGCATCGTCCTGGGCATCGACGGCGCGGCGCGACGCTTGGTCGCCGGATGCAGATGCGTGCTTCGGACGGCGGGTGCGGTACACGAGCCCCTTCTTGTGCTCGTTGCGACTGGCCAGCGTGGGCTGTGGCTCCGGCCGGACGAAGCGTCCGTCGTCGTCGGAGTACGTCCGCCCGGCGCCGACGGCATCGTCGCCGTACAGCACGCGGTCGATGTCGTACATGGACACGTCGTCGATCTCGTCCGCGTCGGCGCCGCCGATGGTGCTCGGGTCTTGGAGGATCCAGCCGGAGTCAGCCGTGAGGTGCGTGCGGTCCGTGGACCGAATGACGCCCAGGAGACCGACCACGCCGAGCAGGACGATCATGCGCTTCACGGACACGCCGGCGCTCCTTTCGAGCTGCACTCGCTAACACATTCTGTTGGACTCTGTGTGGATGGTACGGCTGCGCTCGCACGGCCGTGGACGGTCATCTGCCCGTCGCACCGCGCGGCCCGACCGCTACCGCGCGCCGCCCATCTCCTCCACCCGAAACACCCGCACGCCATCCACCCCCGCGGCCAGCGCGACGCGCCCGTCCGGCAGGACCGCCAGGCCGCCGGTGGCCAACGCCATCGCCGCGCGGGCGATGGGGCGAACGGCGGACTGGCGCTGACGGACTATGAGCGATCGGGTCATCGGCGAGCCGACGGCGGACCGAGCGGCAGGGGCGCGGCTGGTGAACGGCTGCGGCATGGGTATCCTCGATGATCCGACCGCGACGGAGCTGCCAGGATGATAACCCGCCGACTGCGCCCGTCAACGCCTCGCCGGCGCCCGTCCTGCGCTCATCGCTGCGATCAGGTCGTTGGCGGCG
>JBDTSC010000437.1:0-3257 GCA_039931375.1 Ardenticatenales bacterium | reverse complement strand
CGTACGATCTCGTCGTGGCTGGGCTGTCGAAGGCGGTGCGGGCCGGGTTGGGGGCGCTGTAGCGTTGGCGATGCGGTCGTGACCGGCCGGAGGTGAAGCAGCGCGCTCCGGATGTGCGTCGACGTTGGCACCGCGGCCAAGGCAGTTGGGCAATGCGCCGCGGTGCGCTTGCAGCCCGTGCTCGCTGTCATTCGGTGCGACGACCTCGACGGCCAGGTTGGGCGGATGGTCCGATTTGTTACGATCGTCTAGTGGTCGAAGTACTTTCAAACTGGGGCGACGGTCCACCTCCAAGTCCGTTTGCACCCCATCTTGCTGCGTGACATACTCGCCTGCGAGTGCCGGCCCCACTTGTCGACACGGCCGGCCGGGAGGCGCACGATGGACCGAGCGATCCTACCAACGCCACGAGTTCGCCGCCGGCAGACGGCCGCGATCAGCACGCTGGCGATCCTAACCGCCTTCGGCGTCGCCGGTGTCACCATCGTTGCGATGACCGCCGACCACACCGCCCCTGTCGCCGCCCAATCGCCCCGCACCGTGCGCGCCCTCGCGTTCGCGCCCGCGGGCGAATTCGGCGGCGGCTTCGGCGAGGTCGCGGCCGACGGGACGCGCGCGTTCGCTGTCCACGGTGCGCTGATCGAAGCGTACGATGTGGCTGATCCCGACGCGCCACACCTGATCGGTGCGAGCGGCCCGATCGCCGGGTTGCGGTTCATCTCGGCGGCCGACGGGCGTATCGCCGCCATCGGGCAACCGGCGGGCGATCCGGCGGCGGCGACCCTCACGGTTCTCGATTCACGCGCGTCCGGCAGTCCGACGACGCTTACGGCGGTCGACCTGACGCCCTGCCATGCCGCCCGGCCGCAGATCGCGGGCGGCATCGCCGCGGTCGCATGCGGTCCCGAGGGCGTGCGCCTCGTGGACGTGCGCGACGCGAGCCGGCCGAGCGTCGTCCGAATCGATGTCGTGGGCAGCGCGGAGGCGGTGGCGTACGACGGCCGTCGGCTGCTCGTCGGCAAGGCTGTCGGCGAGAAAGGGCGCATGGGCGAGCTGATGCTGTACGACGCCGGCGATCCCTCGCGGCCGCAGCTCGTCGCGACCGGGCCGTGGCCGAGCGCGGTCACCGTCGTCGGAATCGCCGGCGAGCATGCCATCGTGGCCGACAACCGTGGGTTCGTCGACGTGTCCGTGGTCCGCCTGGACGCGCCCGCCCGTTGGCTGGTGACCGCCCAACGCGAATTCGACAGTTACTTTGCGCCCCACATCGCCACGTCGGGCACGCGCGCGCAGGTGGCGCTTTCGATCTGGATCCGCGGTGACTCGGAAGTGCTCGATGTCGACACAGCGCGCCCGGACGGACCTTGGGTCGGCGACCACCACTTCCTATGGGGAACGACCGATGTCGCCCCGCTGCCCTCGGGCGCTCTGGTCAGCGACACCCGCCGCGGCCTGGTCGCCTACGCCCGCGGGAACGACGGCGCCCTCGTCGAGCGCGGGCACGTCCCGGCGCTGTCGAACGCCTACGGCGCAGCGTTCGACGGCGACCGACTGTTCGTCGCCGATGACGATGCCGAGCTGTGGGTGCTCGGCGTCGACGACCCGGCAGCGATCACAGTGCGCGGCCGGACCTCGCTATCGAGCGCGGACGACGCATACGGGTCGATCACGACGTTCGGCGGCGGTCTGGCCTTCGACGAACACCGGGTACTCGTGACGCGCGGCGGCAACTTCGACTTCATGGGCGGGGTCGCACTCGTCGCCGTCGGCGACGCGGCGGCACCGAGGACGCTTGGAACGTGGTCGATCTATACCGAACATGGCCCAGTAAAGCTGCCGAAGGACCCCTACGGCTTCGACACGAACCGTCAGGATGAACCGGTCGTCGTGCCGGGCGGGATGCTGATCTCGGGCTCGGAGGGCATGACGGAACTCGACACAACCGATCCGTCGGCACCGCACTTCCGACGTCTGTTCCGCGACTGGCGCGGCTGCCTGGTCGACAATGTTCAAGGCCATTGTAACGCGCAGGGCATCGCCGTCGATGGCGAAACGGCCTATGTCGCCCAGAACGACGCCGGCGTCCGCGTCTACGATCTCAGTGCCGGAGCACCGACGTCGGCCGTGCGGACGTTCGCGGGACCCGAGGAGGCACGCGACGTCGCGGTCGTCGGCGATGCGCTCCTCGTCGTCCATGCCGGTTCCAGCGTCGGCGCCGGGCTGCGCGTCATCGATCGGCGGAGCGGACAGGCGGTTCGCAGCGTCCTAGGCTTCCGCGGCTACCGTATCGACGTCGTCGGCGACACCGCATACGTCGTTGCGGAGCAAGTGGCCGGCGGACCGCTGCTCATCGCCTTCGACATCGCCGATCCCTTCACCCCCGTCGAGCGCGGCCGGCTGGCCTTGGACGCGCGGATGGACATGACCAATCGGCCGCCGAACGTCGCCGTACGTGGCGACCTGTTGGCCGTTGTCTCGGCCGAGGCCGGCGTCCAGCTGTTCCACCTGACGGACGGCGCAGCCCTCCCGGCCGTCGACCCGGGGCCTACGGTCACGCCGTGGCCGACGTGGGCACCGCCCGACCCGCGCACGCCGAGCCCGACGTCGGAAGTGCAGCCGCTACCGACACGGACGAGCGAAGTCGTGGCGACGGTCCCGCCGCCGCTGGGCGACGATCTGCGTGTGTTGTTCATGCCGATTGCGGTGTCGCGGCCCTGACGCGCGGGCGCCGGGGTACGGCATGGGCCACCCGTCGTGCCGCTGCTTCGTCTACTCGAACAACCGCCCAACCTCGACTGTGAACCCCGGTAGCACCCCGCCCCCATCGAGCATGTCGCCCTCGCCGAGCACGCGCACGTCGGCCGCGTCGCCGCGGTGTACGGTGATGGTGCGGTGCTTCGGACGTATGACCCATACCAGCGGCGTGCCGGCCGCCAAATAGTCGGCGACCTTGGCCGCGACCTCGCGCTCGGTATCGTTGGGCGAGACGACCTCGACGGCGAGATCCGGGGGCCCCTCGATAAAGCCGGCCCCGTCTGGTGCGAGATTTGCCCGCGGGTACGACAGGAATGCGGCATCCGGACCGCGAACGGTGTCAGGGTTGCGAGCGAGGATGAACCCGGTTTCCGCAGCGAATATCCTTCCGAGGTGCGGGTGATTCTCGACAAAGATCCCGATCTTGATCAGCGCATTACCGGCCACAATCCCATGACCGCCGCTTGCAGGCGCCATCTCGATGTACTCCCCCTTGACGAGCT
>JBDTSC010000436.1:0-3283 GCA_039931375.1 Ardenticatenales bacterium | reverse complement strand
GAGCACCGCGGGCGACGAGCGGATCGTGCACGTCGCGCTGCCGGACGACGCGCTGACGGCGCTGCTCGATTGGGCGGCCGAGCTCGGCGAGGCGGGCGGCGCGCGCGGGGCGCGGGTGTGGCCCGGCAAGGGCGAGGGCGTGATCGTGCTCGCGGCGGGCGTAACGGCGGGCGGTGCGGCGGGCGGTGTGGCGGGCGTAACGGCGGACGTGGGGCTACCATGGCTGCGCCGCCAGGTCGGCGGCCGTGGCGGACGGATGGCGGTGACCGCAGCGGCGGTGGCCGGCTCGTGAGCGCGGCGAGCGTCGCGCGGTCCATCGGGGAGAGGTGACGATGAAGTATCGCGATCGGACGCTGTTCGGGTTCCTGCTGATCCTCGTCAGCATCGCCGTCCTATATTGGGGCAGCCCGATGCGCACGGGTTCCTCGACGCAAGAACCGGTCTACGCCTACACGTTCATCGGCCTCTTCGCGCTTGGCTTCTCGATCTTCACGATGGGCGTGCTGGGCCACGAGGACGCCTACACGGCGTTCATCAGCGGCTTCGTGCTCTACGTGCTGGTCGGGTTCGTGATCACGCTGATCCTGTACATCACGAACAACGGCATCCACCAGTACACCCTCGAGGACGTCGGCAGCAGCGCCTTCTGGAACGAGTTCGGCCGGCTGACCATCACGTGGCCGCTGCGGCTGGTCCAGCTGACGGGCTTCCTGGGCTGGACGGCGGCGGAAGGGCTGTAGGCGGGACGATGACAGCGCAAGGGACGTCCGCGATGGCGCCGACGAATCCGAGTCGAACGCGCGCCTCCATGTCGGGTGCGTGGCCGTTGCGTTCGCGATGGCGCTCCACCCGCGGCGCGGCCCTCGCGCTCGTGCTGCTGCCGATCGCATTGTCCGCCTGCCGACTCGGCCCCACCGCGTCAGAGCCCGAGCCGACATCGTCGCCTGCCGCGACCGCTCCGATCGCAGTCGCCCCAACCGGATCCTCCGTGGACCGCGCCGCGACCGAGGCGGCGGACCGTTCGGACGTCGCCGCGCCGACGCCGTCGTCGGGCGATGGACCGACCGCGACGACCCGGCCGACCGGATCGACCAGCCGTCCCAGCGAACCGCCGCCGACGGTGCGGGCGACGGTGCGTTCACCGCTCCAGCAGCCGACGATTGCCGTCGACCTGCCGTCCGCCGACGAGCTGCTCGACAAGCCTCTGGTCGGCGGCAAGCTCGGACCGTCCTTCCACCTCGCGGCCATCCGCACCGGCGAGCACGACGGCTACACGCGGATCGTCTGGGAGATGGACGAGACCGCCGGCGCCCCGCGTTGGTCGGCGCTGCTGCGCCGCGATGTCGAGGGCACTGCCGTGATCGACATCACGCTTTCCGACGTCGTCGCCATCCAACGGCCCGACGCGATGGCGGCGCAGGCGGTTCAAAGCCCGGTCGTCGACAGCGTCCAGCCGCGCAGGATCCAGGACGACGCCGTCGTCGGCTTCGCGATCCGCCTCGCGCGGCCGGCCGGCTACGCCGTGACGCTCCTCGAGGCGCCCGTGCGCGTCGTCGTCGACGTCGCGTACGCGCCGTAGCGGCGGCGGGCGCGCCGATGGGCCGATGAGCGCCGAGCACCGCCCCCCGCTGGCCGACCGCATGCGCCCCCGCACGCTGGACGATTTCGCCGGCCAATCCGGCATCGTCGGGCCGGGGCGGCTGCTGCGGCGGGCGATCCAGGCGGACCAGCTGAGCAGCGTCGTCTTCTGGGGGCCGCCGGGCACGGGGAAGACCACGTTGGCGCGGATCATCGCCCGCACGACCAGCGCGCACTTCATCGCCGTCAACGCCGTGCTGGCGGGCGTCGCCGACATCCGCGCCGCGGTGGCGGAGGCGGAAAAGCGCCGCCAGGGGCTGTTCGCGCAGCGCACGATCCTGTTCGTCGACGAGGTCCACCGCTTCAACAAGGCGCAGCAGGACGCGCTGTTGCCGCACGTGGAGAGCGGGCTGATCACGCTGATCGGCGCGACCACCGAGAACCCGTTCTTCGAGGTGAACAAGGCGCTCGTCTCTCGCTCGCGGATCTTCCGCCTGGAGTCGCTGACCGAGGACGACCTGCGCGCCGTCGCCCGCCATGCCGTCTCGGACATCGCGGACGGCTACGGCGCGCTGGACGTCGTGCTCCGGGACGATGCGCTCGATCACCTGGCCAAGGTCGCCAACGGCGACGCCCGCGCCCTCCTCAACGCCCTCGAGCTGGCCGTCGAGACGACGCCGCCGGACGACCACGGGCGGATCGTCGTCGACCTATCCGTGGCCGAAGAGTCCATCCAGCGGCGCGCCGTCCTGTACGACAAGGAAGGCGATGCGCACTACGACACGATCAGCGCCTTCATCAAGGCCTGCCGCGGCAGCGACCCGGACGCCGCGCTCTACTGGCTGGCCCGCATGGTCTACGCCGGCGAGGACCCCAGGTTCATCCTACGGCGCCTGTTCATTCTCTGCGGCGAGGACGTCGGCATGGCCGCGCCGGGCGTCGTGGCCACGGTGGCCGCCTGCGCGCAGGCCTTCGAGTGGGTCGGTCTGCCGGAGGGTCGCTTCCACCTGGCGCTGGCGACGTTGGCCGTAGCCACCGCCGCCAAGAGCAACACGACGCTCGGCTTCTTTGATGCGCTGGCGGTGGTGGAGAAGGAGCGCGCCGAGGATGTCCCGCCCCATCTGCGCGACGGCAACCGCGACGCGGCCGCCTTCGGCGACGGCAAAGGCTACCTCTACCCCCACAGCTGGCGCGACGGCTGGGTGGCGCAGCAGTACCTCCCGACGGGCCTCCAGGGCCGCGTCTTCTACCAGCCGACGGACCACGGCCACGAGGCCACCCTCAAGGACGATGTGATGCGCCGCCGCGAGGCGCAGCTGTCCGCGATGATCGACGGCGAGGCTGCCGTCCGCCAGACGCTCTCGTGGTCCGGCCCGCGCGCCGGCGCCCAAGCGGAGCGCGACCGCTGGCTCGAACGCGCCACGAGCGGCGCCGGCGACCGCCTGGCCGCCGTCCGCGACCGCCTCGTCGATGCAGCCGCCCTGTCGCGCCACGACCGCGTCCTGGACCTGCGCGCCGGCACCGGCCTGCTCACCTGGGAGGCGCTGCGCCGCTGCCCAGAAGGCGGCGTCTGGTCCGTCGCCGCCGACGACGCCGAGGCCGCCACGGTCGTGACGATGGCCGAGCGCTTCGGCACGGACGTGCTCGCGCCCACGGTGATCGTCGCCCCGCTGGACGCCGTCGCGCTGGCCGTCGCCGCCAACGA
>JBDTSC010000435.1:0-3291 GCA_039931375.1 Ardenticatenales bacterium | reverse complement strand
CCTCACCGAGGCCGCCACCGTTCCGTTCACGCTGCCGCGCCTGACGGTCGATGCGGACGAGGGCGCCGTGCAGGCCGTCGGCCTCGCGCGCGGAGGCGCGTATCGCGTACGCGCGCGGCGCGTGGGGGTCGACGTCGCGGCGGCGTCGCTCGTGGTCGATAGCGTCGGCGACGGCTCGACGCGGCTCGCGACAGCGGGCGGCCAGCCCATCGCGCTCGCGGCGGGTGATGTCGTCGAGGCGATCGCTGCGGACGGAAGCGTTGTGGCGATGGTCGCGATCCCGGCCGTGTCCGTCGCGCGCCTGGACGGCGACGTCGTCGCCGGCCGGATCACGCTGCCGCCGCCCATGCGGCTGAACGTCCGGGTCGATCGGCTGTTCGGGCTGCCTCGGCTCTTTGAAAACCAGGTGGCCTTCAGCCAGGCCGTCGCCCATGTCGACGCGACCGGTCGGTTCACGGCGACGCTGACGCCGAGCCAGGACTTCACGCGCGCCGCCGTCGTGAAGTTCGAAGCGCAGGACGGCCACGGCAACACCGTCATCCGCCGCCACTACGCACCGCTCCTGATCATCGGCGTCGACAGCGACGCGCTGTGCGGCGCGACCGGGATCCCGGGCGCCGCGGTGCACGTCGCGCTGACGACGACCGCCGGCGCGACGATCACGCGCACGCTCACGAGCGGCACGTCCGGCTGGTTCGAGCTGCACGGCGGGCCGACGCTCCGCTTCGCGCCGGGCGATCGGGCCACGGTTACGATCGACATGGCCGCGCCCAGTCTGCCGCTCGTCATCGCGGCCGACGTGCCGCCCATCGCCGTCACGCGCTTCGGGCCGCAGAACGTCAACCGCCTGCACGTCACGGGCATGACGGAGGGCGCTAGGGTGTTCGCGTCGGCTGACGACGACCCGTTGTGCGCGAGCGGTCCGTTGCCCGCGCACGAGCGGCCGGCGGCGAGTGAGAACGGCCGAGTTTACGGCCAGTCCGGCTTCGACTCCGGCCTCCACGTCGGCCAGGCGCTCGAGTACGCCTTCGTTCCGCCCGACGGTGGCCCGATCTTCTACCGGCGCTACGTCGCCGCCGGCGTGCGCGCCCACCTCGACACCGGCGCGGTCGACGTCCCGCTCTCGACGTTCCGATCCGGGCGCTTGACGCTCGTCGACGCCGCCGGCCGCACCCGCCACGTCGCCCCCGTCCACACGGACGACGTCCCCCTCGCCCGCGTCACCCTCCCCGCCGACGTGCTGCCCCGCACGGGCGACGCGATCCTGGCCGCCCTCGACGGCGTGACGGACACCGTGCCGATCGAACCGTTCACGTTCGAACGCCGCCCCGACGGCACGCTCGCCGGCCGCGTCGCCGACCCGTCGCGCGTTCGCATCCGCTTCCCGCTGGCGGACGGCCGCGTCGCCGAATCGGCGCCGTCACGGCTCGGCAAGGACACGTTCGCGGTCGATGCGCAGGACGTCGCCGACGTCGCGGCGGTGTTCGGTTCGCCGGTCGTCACGGTCGAGGCCGTCGTCGTCCTCGCGTACGGCCACGAGCTCATCCGCGAGCCCTCCGAGCCAGGCGCCGAGCCTGCGCCGTCGCCGACGGCCACGAGCGGCGCCGACACGCCGCGGCGCGGGACGCGGATCTGGCTGCCGTTCGCCTACCAGTACGTCCGTCGGCGACCGTGATACCAATCCGACGCATTTCGAGCGCGTGATGCCCATGTAGGGGCACTCCCCGCGTGGGTGCCCACGTGGGCCGCAGAGCCGACGAGGGCACCCACGCGGCTGTGCCCCTACCTTCGAACATCGCGAAGGAGTTCGACTTCGCCGCCGCCAACTCGGGGGGCGCGCTGGTCCTCGGCGGCCTCGTGGCCGATCTTGATCTCGAGCAGGTCGAGCGCCAGTTCCTGTCCGGCGAACTGCCCCGCCGCTTCTTCGCGCCGACCTCGCGGTTCGGGCGCCCGCAGCGTTGGGGGCGGCTGGCGGTGGCCGTGATGGCGTGCGATCAGACGGCGTCGCCATGCCGACATCGTGCGCCGCCAATCCATGCTCCGCTCAGCGCACCGCCGCGACCAGAAAGGCGCCGCTGGTCGGATCCGGTCCCACGACCGTCATGGCGGAGCGCACCGCGTCCGCCACGCTGCCATGGGCGGCGTAGTGCGCGAGCAGCGCGGCGGTCGAACGGTCGGTGTGCGCGGCGGACACCGGGCCGTTCCAGCCGATCACGGCGCGCGCGCCGCGGGTGAGAAAGGCCTCCGAGAGGCCCCGGCCGCGCAGCGTGTCGCAGCCCATCAGCACCACCACCGCGTCGTCGCGAAACCGGCCGCGCACGTGATCGCGGATGAAGCGCGCGCCGAGCCCCAGGTAGGGCCGCCGGTCGGCGCCCACGTCTCGGCGCACCGGAACCAGCGCCGCCGCCGCCGCCGCGCTGAGCGTCGTCGCGCCGATCGGCGCCGCGTCGGCCGCCGGATGGGACGGCTCGTCCGGCGCCGACGGACGAGCCGACGGACCCGACGGACCCGACGGTTCCGATGCATCGAGGGCGCGCAGGCCGCTGATGTCGAAGTGCGCCAGATCGACCGGCTCGCTGCTGAACAGCGCGGCGTCGTCCGTCCAACGTCCGGCGTCGAAGATCAGGGCGGCGTGCGCCCGCACGATGATCAGGTCCGCCCGATCGCCCGGCAGCGACCGCAGTCGCTCGACCGACACATCCTGGGGCGGGACGTACTCCATCGCATAGCCGCTCGCGGCCAGCGCGGTCCCTACATCGCGTACGAACGCCGGGTTCGGTTCGAACACCGCCAGCTCGTCGATGAGGATCGCCCGCCGGCCGCTCCGGCCGGCGCCTACGATCGCCCCGATCGCGGCAATGGTGGTGGCGCCAACGAGGACGACGGCGACTCCCGCGACGCGGTGGAGCCAGGAACGTGTGCGTCCGCGGCGCCCTCGGACGCCGGCAGCGCGCGGCGCCGGCAGCGTACGACTCATCGCCCCACGCGCGTCCGGTGCGAAGCGCACCATGCCAGCCACGCGCCGAGCATCGAGAACCCGGCGAACCCGGCGAGGATCGCGCCATCCCGTCCGCGGCGCGTCGCTGCCAGCGCGCGCGCGGGCGACGCGCGCGGCACGAGCCGTCCGAGCGCCTGGCCCCCGACGGACGCGCCGGAATCGCCCAGCCCCGCCGCGGCGGTAGCCGGCGCGACGCCCGGTGTCGCGGTCGGGGTGGCGGTGCGCGTCGACGAGGGCGCGCCCGCCACGGTGGCCGTACGGGTGGGAGTGCGGGTGGGCGTGCTCGTCGGCGT
>JBDTSC010000434.1:0-3292 GCA_039931375.1 Ardenticatenales bacterium | reverse complement strand
GCACGAACTCAGGCGCCCCGCCACCCCCGCCGAGGCCCTGCGGCTCTGCACGCCCGGCCCCGGCCCTCCCACCCTGCGCCCCACGATCACACTACCCGACTCCACGCGCTCGCACCAAAGTCTTCGCCGATACCTCGCCGGCAGCACAGGGGATCTCCGTTTGGTGCGATCGCCCCGCCGCCGGTCGTCCGGCCGCCGGCCCAGCCGCTACAATGAGCGCCGCGCCCGATGCGCCGCGCCGCTCCGTACGACGGGAGCGCGCGCGCTCCGACGAACCGACGAACCGCCCATGCCCCAGCCCGCTCAACCGACGATCGACCCCGAGGGCGACGTCGCCGTTCGGCCCCGCGTCCGCAAGCCGCGGCCGTGGCGCGTCGTACTGCACAACGACGACTACACGTCGATGGCCTTCGTAGTCCACGTCCTGCAGACGCACTTCGGCAAGACGGCCGCCGAGGCGACGCATGTGATGCTGCAGGTGCACCACAAGGGCAGCGGGGTGGCGGGCGTGTACCCGCGCGACGTGGCGGAGACCAAGGTCGAGATCGTCACGGAGGAGGCCCGGGTGAACGGGATGCCCCTGCGCGTCGAGGCGGAGCCGGAGCCGGGCGGGGACGACGAGGGGGGCGAGGGCTGAGCATGCAGATCAACGCGGACCTCGAGATCGCGCTGTCCGTCGCCCTGACGGAGGCGTCGCGGCTGGGCCACGAGTTCGCCGGACTGGAGCATCTCCTGCTGGCACTGCTCATCGACGACGCCGCGCGCGACATCCTCGTGCAGTCCGGCGCCGACGTCGACCGCCTGCGCGGCGAGGTCGATGCGTACCTCGACACGACGACGGACTTCGGCGGCGCCGCCGGTTCGCCCGCGGCGCCCGGTGAAGACGATGGGTACGACGAGCCACGGATGACCGTCGGCCTGCGGCGCGTGCTGTCGCGGGCGGCGATGCACTCCGAGGGCGTCGGCAAGGATGAGCTCAGTCCGGCGGACGTGCTCGTGGCGCTGTATGACGAACAGGACAGCCAAGTGGCGCTGTGGCTCGAAACGAGCGGGGCGACACGGCTCGACGTGGTGAGCTACCTCGCCCACGGTGTGCGCAAGGGTCGCTCCGGCAGCGCCGGCACGACCGGCGGCCCGCTTCCGACGACCGGCGGCGGGGTGGAGGGCGACGGCGACGCGCCGTCCGCGGCGGACCCGCTGGCGGCGTACTGCCGCGACCTCACGGAGGCCGGACGGCGCGGCGAACTCGATCCGCTCATCGGACGCGAGGCGGAGGTGGCGCGGGCGATCCACGTCCTGCAGCGTCGCCGCAAGAACAACCCCGTGTTCGTCGGCGACCCGGGCGTCGGCAAGACCGCGATCGTCGAGGGTCTCGCGCGGCGGATCGCGCGGGGCGAGGTGCCGTCGCAGCTCGCCGATGTGTCGATCTATCGCCTCGATCTGGCCGCGCTCCTGGCCGGCACGCGCTATCGGGGCGACTTCGAGGAGCGGCTGAAAGGCGTGCTGAACGCGTTGGACGCCCAGGTCGAACGACGGCCGATCCTGTTCATCGACGAGATGCACATGCTCGTCGGCGCCGGGAGCGCCAGCGGCAGCACGATGGACGCGGCGAACCTCCTCAAGCCCGCGCTGGACCGCGGCGCGTTGCGCTTCATCGGCGCGACCACGTGGGAAGAATGGCGCCAGCACATCGAGCGCGACCGCGCGCTGTCGCGCCGCTTCCAGAAGATCGACGTGAACGAGCCGACCGTCGCGGAGACCGTCCGCATCCTGGCCGGCCTGAAGGGCGACTACGAGGCCCACCACGGCGTGCGATACGCCCGCGCCGCCCTGACGGCCGCCGCGGAGCTGGCCGGGCGCCACCTGCGCGATCGCCGCCTGCCCGACAAGGCGATCGACCTCCTGGACGAGGCGGGTGCGGCCGCCGCCCTGGCCGGCCGGCGCCAGGTGACGCGCGTGGACATCGAGCGCACGCTGGCCACGATGGCCCAGGTGCCCGTCGAGCGCGTCGCGGGCGACGAGCGCTCGCGCCTGGCGGACCTCGATGCCCGCCTGAAGGCCGTCGTGTTCGGCCAGGACGCGGCGGTCGACGCCGTGGTCGGGGCGATCAAGGTCGCGCGCGCCGGGCTGCGGGCGGCGACGCGGCCGGTCGGGAGCTTCCTGTTCACGGGCCCGACGGGTGTCGGCAAGACGGAGCTGGCGGTGCAGCTGGCCAAGGCGCTTGGCATACACTTCCTGCGCTTTGACATGAGCGAGTACATGGAGCGCCACAGCGTCTCCCGGTTGGTCGGCGCGCCGCCCGGCTACGTGGGCTACGACCGCGGCGGGTTGCTCACGGAGGCCGTCGGCCAGCACCCGCATGCGGTGTTGCTGTTGGACGAGATCGAGAAGGCCCACCCAGACGTGTTTAACATCCTGCTGCAGGTGATGGACCACGGCACGCTGACGGACACCACCGGCAAGGCGACGGACTTCCGGCACGTCGTCCTGATCATGACGTCCAACGTCGGCGCCCGCGAGCTGGCCCGGGGTGCCGTCGGCTTCGGCGCCCGCGGCGGCGCGGCGACGTCGTCCAGCCTGCCGACAGCGCCCGACATACCCACAGCGCCCACGTCGCCTGTGACGCCCGCGCTTCCTCGGCCCGCCTCGCCCTTGTCACCCGGCGGCTTCGACGACGCGGCGTTCGAGCGCGCGTTCAGCCCCGAGTTCCGCAACCGCCTGGACGCCCGCGTGCCGTTCAACGCCCTCGACCCGTCCGTCATGGGCCCCATCGTCGACAAGGCGATCGCTGAGCTGACCGCGCAGCTGCGCTCGCGCAAGGTCACGATCACCCTCACGGACGCCGGCCGCGACGCCCTCGCCCGCTTGGGCTACGACCCGGCCTTCGGCGCCCGACCCCTGGCGCGGGCGATCGAGGCGCACGTGACGCGGCCGTTGACCGACGCCGTTCTGTTCGGGGAGCTGGTAGGCGGAGGAACCGTGGTCGTAGACGGCGAGGGAAATACGATCCACCTCGCGTTCAAGAAGCGCGCTTGACCTACCTTCCGCCCGCCGCAGGCGTGGGAGGGGCCCGGCGCGGCTTTGCCGCGCCGGGCCCCGGACGGAGAGGGCGGGATTCGAACCCGCGATCCCTCACGGGATACACGCTTTCCAAGCGTGCGCACTAGGCCAGACTATGCGACCTCTCCACGGCCTGGCGGCAGTGTAGCACGACAGGAATTCCGCGGCCAAGGCGGAGGGGTGCAGAGCCGCAGGGCCTCGGCGGGGGTGGCGGGGCGCCTGAGTTCGTGCG
>JBDTSC010000433.1:0-3305 GCA_039931375.1 Ardenticatenales bacterium | reverse complement strand
GCCGTGGCCGACGACGTCGACGCCGACCGCCCGCCCATCGACGATGCGCAGATCGACCACCTCACTGCGCTCTCGCAGCACGCCCCCCGCCCGCCGGTACGCCTCGGCCAGCGCGACGACGACGGCGCGGTTGTCGACCCAGTGGTCGTCCGGGCTGAACACGGCCGATGTCACGGCGCGCGAAAGATACGGCTCGAGCTGCCGCGCCTCGGCGCCGGACAGCCACTCAACCGCCAATCCATGCCGCTGCTGCAGGTCGTAGCGAAACTTCAGCTGCGCCGCGTCGTCCCGATCCAGCGCGACCAGCAGCGCGCCGGCCGTGCGGTAGTCGACGTCGATGCCGGCGGCAGCCGTCAGCGCGGCGGCGTACGCGGGCCACATCGCGCGCCCCGCCAGCAGCAGCGGCAGCAGGCGGTCCTCGGCCGGCTCGACCTCGGCGTGCGGCGGCAGCATGCCGGCGGCCGCCCAGGACGCGCCCCGCCCGGCCTCGCCTCGCTCGAGCACCGTCGAGGCGACGCCGCGCTTGGCCAGCTCCCAGCCGATGGCCAGGCCGATGATGCCGCCGCCCACGATGATGATCATCCGTCGCGCGCCATCAGCCGGTCGCGGACACCAGCCGCCGCAGCGTCACGATCGCCAGCGCGAACACCGCCACCCCCGTCGCCTGATGCGCCAGCGCCAGCGAGACGGGCACGTGCCGGACGATCACCGCCACGCCGAGCGCGATCTGCAACGCCACGATCGCCGTGAGCGCCGCGGCGGGCCGCGCGACGTCGTCCGCGCCGGCGCGTCGCGCCGCTACGAGCAATGCCGCGGCCGCCGCGAGCACGGCCCACGCCAGCCAGCGATGGACCCAGTGGATCGCCAGCGGGACCTCGAGAACGCTCTGCCACAACGTGGGCCCGGACGTGAAGAGCCCCGCGGGCACGAGCCGGCCGAAGATCAGCGGCCATGTGTCGGACGCGTGCCCCGCCTTCAGCCCCGCCATCATCCCGCCCCACGCGATCTGGAGAATGAGGACGACGGACATGAGCCAGCCCAAACGGCGCAGCGTCCGCGTCGACGCCGATGCAGCCGGCGTATCCGATGCATCCGCATCCGACAACGGGTCGTCCCGCCGCCCCATCGCCAGCCAAACGCACCCCGCCAGCAGCGCCAGCGCCGCCAGCAGGTGCGCCGTCAACCGGAAGTGGCTCACGCTCGGACGGTCGACGAGGCCGCTGGCGACCATCAGCCAGCCAAGCAGGCCCTGCAGGCCGAAGCCGATCACGACCATTAAATACGGACCGCTGCGCCGCCACGGGATCGTGCCGCGCACGACGAAGACCAGCAGCGGTACGAGCACCGCCAGTCCGGCCAGCCGGGCCACAAGACGGTGGAACCATTCGATCAGGAAGATCCGCCGGTAGCCGTCGATCGTCATCTCGGCGTTCACCGTCCGGCCCTCCGGGCTGGCCTTGTACTGCGCGAACGCCGCCGCCCACTGCGCGTCGCCCAGCGGCGGAACGACGCCCTCGACGACGTTCCACTCGACGATCGACAGCCCGGCGCGCGACAGCCGGACGTAGCCGCCGACGACGACCATCAGCGCCACCAGGACGGCGACGGTCCACAGCCAGAGGCGGACGGGGCGCGTTTGACCCGCGCCGTTCGAGCGTAGGATGCCGTCCGTGTTTGCCACAACCTCGTTCCTCTCGGCCCGCGCGTGCACGCCGCGGACGTGGCTGGCCCGCCTTCGGTGCGTTGGCCGCGCCCGCAGTATACTGCCGTGGAAGTACCCGTACCGTCCGGTTCCGGGCCGAATCGCACGCGCCCATCCGGCCCCATCGCTCATCCCGAGGATTCGTCATGCCGAACGCCCGCTCGACCGTCCCGACCCCGATCAACGAGCCGAACCTCAGCTATGCGCCCGGCACCCCCGAACGCGCCGCCCTCAAGGCCAAGCTCGCCGACATGCACGCCAACCCCGTCGACATCCCGGCGATCATCGGCGGGCGCGAGGTGCGTACGGGGCAGACGGGGCCCGTGAAGGCGCCGCACGACCACTCGGCCGTACTGGGCACGTACCACAAAGGCGGCGTCGCCGAGGCGCAGGCCGCCGTCGACGCGGCGCTGGCGGCGGGGCGCGATTGGGCCGCGCTGCCGTGGACGGAGCGGGCGGCCGTGTTCCTGCGGGCCGCGGCGCTGCTGACCGGACCGTGGCGCCAGGTGCTGAACGGCGCGACGATGCTCGGGCAGAGCAAGAACGCGTTCCAGGCGGAGATCGACTCGGCGTGCGAGACGATCGACTTCTGGCGCTTCAACGCGCACTTCATGGCGGAGCTGTACGGCCAGCAGCCGATCTCGTCGCCCGGCATGTGGAACCGGCTGGAGTACCGCGGCCTCGAGGGATTCGTCTTCGCCGTCACGCCGTTCAACTTCACGTCGATCGGCGCGAACCTGCCGACCGCGCCGGCGCTCATGGGCTGCACGGTGGTCTGGAAGCCTGCCAGCACGTCGATCCTCTCGGCGTACTGGACGATGAAGCTGCTCGAGGCGGCCGGCCTGCCGCCGGGCGTGATCAACCTCGTGCCCGGCGACGGCGCCGCGATCGGCGATCCCGTGCTCGCATCGCCCCATCTGGCCGGCCTGCACTTCACGGGCTCGACAGGCACGTTCCAGCACATGTGGCGCACGATCGGCACGAACATCGAGCGCTACCGCACCTACCCGCGGATCGTCGGCGAGACCGGCGGCAAGGACTTCATCGTGGCCCATGCGTCGGCTGACCCGGAGGCGGTGGCCACCGCGATCGTCCGCGGCGGCTTCGAGTACCAGGGCCAGAAGTGCTCGGCCGCCAGCCGCGCCTACATCCCCGACACGCTCTGGCCGCGGGTACGAGCGTCCATCACGGCCCAGCTCTCGGAGATCAAGATGGGGCCGGTCGAGGACTTCTCGAACTTCGCCAACGCCGTGATCGACGGCAAGAGCTTCCAGAACATCACCGGCTACATCGAGCAGGCCAAGCGGGACGGCATCGAGATCGTCGCCGGCGGCGGCAGCTCGGACGCCGACGGCTGGTTCGTCGAGCCGACGGTCTTGCGGGTGGACGATCCCGGCTACCGGACGATGTGCGAGGAGATCTTCGGCCCGGTCCTGACGCTGCACGTCTACCCCGAGGCGCGCTTCGCGGAGACGCTTGCGATCGTGGACCGCACGAGCCCGTACGCGCTGACCGGCAGCATCTTCGCGAACGACCGCTACGCCGTCGATCAGGCGATGCGCGCGCTGGTGAACGCGGCCGGCAACTTCTACATCAACGACAA
>JBDTSC010000432.1:0-3327 GCA_039931375.1 Ardenticatenales bacterium | reverse complement strand
CAACGGCTGAAGCCGTCGCTGGGGGTGGCGCTGCGCGCCACCGCGCGCCTGCCTTCGCAGGCGCCAACACGAGGGCCGACCAGTGTTCTGGCGTCCGCGAAGGCGGACGCGCGGCGGCCGTAGGCCGCCCCCAGCGACGGCTTCAGCCGTTGTTCGTGGAGCCGTTGTTCGTGGAGCCGTTGACGTGGAGCCATTGAGTAGCCCCCCTAGTACATATGCTGCCCGCCGTTGATCGACATCGTCGCCCCGGTCACGAAGCCGCCCTCCTCCGCCACGAGGAACACGACGCCGCGCGCGATCTCGCTGGCCTGGCCGAGCCGGCCGGCCGGGATCTTGGCGATGATCTTCTCGAGCACCGGCGGCGGCACGGCGGCCACCATGTCCGTGTCGATGTAGCCGGGCGCGATCGCGTTCACGGTGATCCCGTGCCGCGCGCCCTCCTGGGCGAGGGCCTTCGTGAAGCCGTGGATGCCGCTCTTGGCCGCCGCGTAGTTCACCTGCCCGTACTGCCCCGCCTGCCCGTTGATCGAGCCGATGTTCACGATCCGGCCGAACTTCCGCTCGACCATGTTCGGGAAGGCCGCTTTGGCCATGTTGAAGCACGACCCGAGGTTCGTGGCGATCACGGCGGACCAGTCATCGTGGGACATCTTCATCAGCGTGCCGTCGCGCGTGATGCCGGCATTGTTCACGACGATGTCGACGGGCCCGAGTTCGGCGGCCACCTTGGCCATGCCGGCCTGACAGGCGTCATAGTCGGAGACATCCCACTTGTACGTCGCGATCCCGGTCTCCGCCGTGAACGCCGCCGCCGCCGCGTCGTTGCCGTGGTACACCGCGGCGACCGTGTAGCCGGCCTTCTTCAACGCCTCGCTGATCGCGCGCCCGATCCCGCGCGTCCCACCGGTCACCACTGCCACGCGACCCACGGCCACCTCCCGTCGCGAACGACTCTTTCCCTGTCTTCGATGCCGTGCCTTTGCGCGGCGCGACGACGTTACCAGGGGGGTGGCGGGGTGTCAATCGCGCCGTCGGGTGCGCGGGACAAGCCGGCAACGTGCCCGAAGCGGCGGTCGAAGGCACCAAACGTCGCTGACGATGTGGCGACCGATCGGCGCGAGCGATCCGTCTGCGTGACGTGCACGCGGCCGGGAGCCATTGATCGGACGAACCACGCGCCTCGTCTGCCGATCGATCGGACCCAAGGACCTCCCTCATGTCTCGTCAACGCTGGCTCGTCGCCACAACCCTCCTGTTTGGCTTCCTGTCGCTGCCAGCCGGCCCGGCCGACGCCGCTTCGCTGTCGGCGCGGCTGCCGGACGCGCCCGCCACCGTCGTCCAGGACGAAGCGCCGCCGGTCGACAACCAGTCGCCGGCGCAAGAGCGGGCCATGCTGGACCAGATCCGGCGCAACGTCGACGCGCTGCGCCGAGCGGGCGTGTTGGCGCCGACGGACAGCGCACAGGCCGTGACCTACGACCTCCCGCTGCGCTTGGCGCCGGGCCTGCCGGACGACGCGGGGTACTTCGTGTCCGCCCTCGCCGACCACGATCCCGCCGCGGGCAAGGTGCTGGACTACCACGGTGGCGCCCGCACGTACGACGGTCACAAGGGCATCGACTTCGCCCTGTGGCCCTTCCCGTGGAACAAGCTGGACGCGGGCGAGGTGCAGGTGATCGCGGCCGCCGCGGGCACCATCGTCGCCAAAGCCGACGCCAACCCTGCGGACCACAACTGCGGATCCTCGGCCGGCGGCGACTGGAACTACGTGGCGTTGTCGCACGCCGACGGCCGGATGACGATCTACGGCCACATGCGGTACCACTCGTTGACCGGCAAGGCGATCGGCCAGACCGTTGCGAGCGGCGAGTTGTTGGGCACGGCGGCCAGCTCCGGCGACTCCAGCGGCCCGCACGTGCACTTCGAGGTGCGCGCGGCCAGCTTCTCGCCGGTGTGGATCGACCCATTCGCCGGCCCGCACAGTCAGGCGGAGTCGCTGTGGACGGATCAGCCGCCGTACGTCGACTCTGGCATCAACCGCCTGGGCACCCATGCCGGCCCGCCGAGCACGCCGGACCCGTGTCTGCCGACGGACACGCGGTTTCAGGACAGCTTCAGTACACCCGCCAACGTCTACATCTACGCCTACTATCGCGACTACCAGGGGTCGCTGCCCACCGAAGTGCGGGTCCATCGCCCGGACGGGACGGTCTTCCGCTCGTGGTCGCACACGGACGAGACGGAGTTCAGCCGCGCGACCTCACGCGCCTGGGTGGCCCAGCTGGCGGCGGGCGATCCCGCGGGCACGTGGCGCGTCGAGGCGACGTACAACGGGCGGGCGCACGAGACCTTCTTCAACGTCGATGCGCCGCCGGCGGTGGCGGTGGCCAACCCCAACGGCGGCGAGCGTTGGGATCCTGCCCGGGCGCACGAGGTGACGTGGACGGACAATTTCGGCGGCGAAGTGAACATCGTCCTGCGCCGCGACGGCGTGCCCGTGGCCACCATCGCCAGCAACGCCCCCAGCGACGGTGCGTTCCAGTGGACGCCAGGCCCGGACCTGCCGACCGCGCCCGGCTACACCGTTGTCGTGACCAGCGTCCTCGACCCCGCGGTGTCCGACGAGAGCGACGCACCGTTCAGCTTGGCGCCCAGCTGGCCGCCGGCGCTGGCGCTGACGAAGACCGTGGTCGATCCGAATCCCGAGCCGGGCGCGACGACGCAGTTCGTCTTGCGCGTCACCAACAGTGGGCTAGGGGCGGCGACCGAGGCCCGGTTGTCGGACATTCTGCCCGCGGGGATCGCCCAATCCGGGCCGATCACCCTCGATCCGCCCGGTGCAGGCACGGTCGGCATGCCGCCAACCGTCGTGACGATCCGCACGCTGGACGCCGGGCGGTCGATCACGATCACCATCCCGGTCGTGCTCGCGGTCGGCCAGCCGGCCGGTATGACCATCACGAACACCGCCGACCTGATCAGCGCCGAGGTCGCTGTGCCCATCCACGCCTCCGCCGTCCTCACGGTCGCCGACGCGCCGCTGATCGCCCGTGACGACGTGGCAGAGACCGTCGGCGCCGCGGCGGTGACGATCCCGGTGCTGGCCAACGACGGGGACCCCAACGGCGATCCGTTGACCTTGGCGGCCGTCGAGCCGCCCGCAAACGGTGTGGCGATCATCGCCGGCGCGGCCGTGCGGTACACGGCCCGTCCGGGCTTCGTCGGCACGGACGCTTTCACGTACAGGGTGCGGACCGCGAGGGAACAGGCGACGGCGAGCGTGCGCGTGATCGTGCTCGGGGGCGTGCCCAAGGTCTGGCTGCCGCT
>JBDTSC010000431.1:0-3329 GCA_039931375.1 Ardenticatenales bacterium | reverse complement strand
GTCCTGGCCTCATCGACCCCTCGCTCCAACCAGCTCCAGTAACAGGCGCCTCAGCTCCCCATGCGGCCGCCGCTCATCCCCCGCCGAAGGCAAGAGCGGCACCGCGCCGACCCCCTCGATGGCCGGGCTGGCGAGGACCTCCAACGCACCGGTTTCCACCAGCCCGCGCGCACCCGCAGTTGGCGCCGGAAAGAACCGCCGCTCCGTCCCGCCGCCCGGATACAGGATCCACACGCTTCGCGCGGCGGGAATCGCGTCGCGATACGTGTGCATCTTATAGAGGTCATCGTCCTTGAACGTGCCGGCGGATGTCTCGCGGTCCGGGTCGAGGAGCTCGGTCGACGTGAGCCAGCGCGCGCTCTCGCGATTGACGCGGAACTTGGCGTCCAGCAGGTGTAGGCCGGCGTTCGGACCTGCCGGCACCGACAGCGTGATGTCCGGCCGAAGGCCGACCGAGTAGCTGGTCCGACGAACGGCAAGGCCGGCGCCGATGTCGCCGCCGCTGCGTCCGCTGTCGCGCCCCGGAAAGCGGGCGTTGTACAGCAGCTCGACGCCGCCCGGCCACGTTACCCGCCCGTCGTGCGGCACATCGAGCATGCGCCAGTCGCTCTTGAAGCCGCACGCCTCGGTCGGTTCCCCAAGGCATGAACGCAGCGCGTCCGTCACCGCGAAGAAGCACCACAGCTCGTAGAGCGTGGCGATGTCCTTCCCCTCCAGCAGCCGCTCGGCCGCCGCGTCGTCCAACGGCAGGTGCGCCGTGAGGCGAAGGCGGGCCGCGTGGCCGAAGACATCGCGATACCCGCGCCGCCGTTGAAGTACCGTCGAGCCGAGGGGCGGGTGGTGCAGCGGGCCGACGTCGCTCCAGAGCGCATGGCGCAGCGCCCGGCCGAGCACGAGCCGCACCTCGCGCGCCTCGGCTTCGACGCGCGCGCTCCACATGTTGCGCCGCCCATCCGGCGCCGCTGATCCGTCGGTGGCGCGCCGGACCACTTCAGCGCTGATCCGATCGAGCTCGATCAGGAAGGCCTTCACGAAACGGTTCTCGGGCGTGTCGACCGACGGCGTGCGGGTGATCTCGGTGATCGCCCGCGGCACGTGGCCGCGCAGGGCGCGGACGATCGACAGATCGGCGCTTCGATCGCCCCGCCCGCCGCGGTCGAAGCCATGTTGCCCGCTGATCGCCGCCGTCAACGCCCCGATGTCGACATCGCGCGCCAGCGCCGGCGGCACGACGCGGCTGCTCTGGCACCATTGGCGATGCGGGTCGGCCACGATCGACGCGATCGCCGGCATGAGGCGCGTCGCCGGCGGCCCATGTCCGAGCACGATGTGCCGGACGTACACGAACCGTTGGTACAGCGTCTCCGCCCCGCCGCTGTGCCGATGATCGAACGGCAGCATGCCGCCGCGCGCGCCCGCGAACGGCAGCGTGGCGGCCGTCCGCACGATGTCGGCCAGCATCGCCTCGAAGTCCGCGCCGGACCATTTGCCGCTCCGCACATCGATCGCCCCCAGCGACCGATCGCCGATTGCACCGAGCGCGAACCGACCGACGGCGTTCCCGAAGCTGACCTCGAGCAGATCGTCCGCCAGCCGCGTCACGAAACCTGCCAACGACGCAGCAACGACGTCGATGACCGCCGCCGATTCGCGCAGCAGCCAGACCCGCTCGCCCTGCAGCGTCGCCACCCCGTCGACCGCGGTCACGCGCTGTGGTGCGCCCAACGTCACGTCGCGCCGCAGATCGAACGCGAGCGGGCGGCGCTCGCCATCCAGGTCCCGCACTTCGCGGTCGTCCAACACGATCACCCCTTGCCGTGCAACTCGATGCCTGCCGTGCGACTCGATGCGTGCCGCGCTACTCGTTGCTTGCCGCGCTACTCGATGAAGGACGTGAAGCCCTGCGTCTCCAGCCGTCGGCGCATTCGCGCGAGCTTCCGTCCCATGCGGGACAGACCATTTTCGCGGGCGAATGTCGCGAGCGTGTCGATCAGATCGCCCAACTCTGCCTGCGTGCCGTGGAGCTTGGGCAGCACTTTGGCCAGGAGCGCCAGGTCGAGCGATGCCCGCAGCGCGGGCGCGCTGCCGTCGCTTTGCGCCGCGGCCAGCGTCATGTAGCGCCCGATCTCGTTGGCGACGCGGTACCCGAAGTGGCGATTCGTCGGCGCGAGGGTACCGTGCAGGTCCAGGATCACGTTCGTGAGCACGCCGTCGGCCAAGCCGCGCATGGCGGTCCAGTCGCCCGCGCCCACCGGCACAGGGGCGGCCAACGCGTCGGCCAGTCTAGGCAATGTGAGCGAGACAGCGTCCTGTGTCGCCCCATCGAAAGGCCCGTCGAACACCGCTCGCCCCAACCCGTGCAGGTCCACATCGTTGAACTCGATCGTGAAGGCCCGGTCGAGAACCTTCGCGCTGAACATATAAGTTGTCTCGTCGATGTTCACGGTGCCGGTGATGAAGAGGTTGGGCGGCACGGTCAGCCGCCGCGGGACCGGCCGCCCCTCGCCGTCCCCGTTGGCCGCGCCGTCGTCGTCGTGGAGCGGGATCGGCTCGCCGGACTCCATCGCGGACAGGAAGTCGCTGAAGTAGTGCTCCACGCGCGCCAGGTTCATCTCGTCCAGGATGACAAAGAACGGCGCGGCCGCACGGCCGGGCTCGGCAGCCGCGGCCTCGACCTCGTCGTTGGCTGCCAGCAGGAAGTCGAGGAACTCCGTGCGGTGGTAGCGCTCGGTGATCGGGTTGTACCAGCCCAGGAGGCCGCGGTTGTCGGTCCAGTCGGGGCGGACGGGGACGACGAGGCGGTTCTTTACGACGACTTCCGCGACCGTCATGATGGGCCGCGTGAACTCGATCCCGGTCGGCTCGCCGTTCTCATCTTCCATGGCATCGATGAACAGCTTGTCACCGACCTTCAACGTGTTCCTGAACCACTGGCGCACAGGCCCACTGTGGGTAACGGCTACGGTTCCGTCGTTCGGTGAGCGCCACACACGTTGTTGCTCCACATTGTCGGCATATCGAATGGGAATCTTGGCCCCGTTGCGCTCGTCCAATGCCGGAAGCTGGAGTCGTCGCGCTACGCTCGCCGGAACGATCATCGTGCCGTATTTCAACGTCGACGCATTGACCGTCCACTCGAACGCGCCTTCCGGGCTGCTCACCACCTGTGGCTGCGCGCGCGTGATTCGAAAGGCATTGGCCACCGCCATCGCCATCTGCGTCTTCCCCGTCCCCGAAATACCCGTCAGGATCACGAACCGCTTCGTCTGGAGCGCGAGGAGGTAGTTGGCGACGAGTTCGGGGGGGAAGTGGAGGCCAGTGGCTTCGAG
>JBDTSC010000430.1:0-3350 GCA_039931375.1 Ardenticatenales bacterium | reverse complement strand
TCGCCAAAAAGCAGGCGATGTTGCGACGGGTCGATGAAGTGGGCTAGCTCCGGCGGGGCCGCCACGCTCTTCCGAACACCCGTTTGCGGATCGTAGAGTCCGATCTCCAAGCGATAGTGACCAGAAGGGGCAGCCGGATCGACCGTTATCACATGCCGGTCGAAGCCGGTTCCGCTCAGCCAAGTCCCGCTCCCGGACGATGGAACGCCGTCGCTGCCGCCCCAGACGATCGAACCGTCCGCGTGTGGGGGACCGATGAGATGGACGAAGACGACCGGGTTGCTTTGGGATGCGTTGGTGTCCGCTGTCCCGGCGGCTCCGTTGTTGCGGCGTCTCTCATCCGCCTGTCGCATGTCGCGAATGCCCCAGCCGATGTCGACGAGTAGCCGTTCACCGGGAGACAGCGCGACGCGTTCCGACGGCCTACCGATTGCCCAGTCTCGCGGCCGCGACCACGATTCGAGCCCGATACTGTTCAGCCACACGGTCCAGTCGGAGCCGACAAAGCGAATGGAAGATGACAAGGTGCGAGCCAGTCCCATCTGTGCATCCCAATCGTGATACGCCGCTCTGGCCACCGGCGGCGCGTCGATTCTGACGTTCGTCGGCCATCCGAAGCTGAGACGTCCGCACCACACGCGATTGATCAGGCGTGTGTTGCTCCCAGGCGTCAACGGCGTCACATCGATCGACGCTCTCCAGCGCCCCGCTTGTCGGGGGTGTTTGAGATTCGGACCGTGCTGGACAGGAGTGGTCGAGTCGCTGGCATACAGCACCAATTGCTGGCTACAGGACTGCTCGCGATCCGTCGCGCTCGGCCAAGATGAGGTTGCTTTCATGAACAGCACGGAATTGAGATGATCGCCTGCAATGGCGCGCCGTGCGGGAGCGCCCATCAACGGCATCAATTGGCCTTCTACATACGTACCTTCCTGCATGTACAACTCGGAATCCGTGTCCGTCCACGCCGTGCCCGGCCACCGCGCGCTCAGCCCCGTCACCACCGGCCCCCGCGCGTCCTTCGCGAACAAGTGCAACGCGTCCGCCCCGTACCCCTCCGACAGCACCCGCGTCATCCGCCCCGCCAGCCACGCCTCGACCTCGTCCTTCGGGTCCTGCAGGTCGCGGCCGTACTCGACCAGCCACACGCGCTTGTGGTTGTCGACGATGCCGTCGAGCTTGGACTGCCAGTCGGCGTGGGCGGACAGGGGTTCGCTGCCGCGGTCGGGAAACAGGACGACGGGCGGGCGAGCGGACCACTTGGGCGGCGCGTCGACCGGGAACTCGTAGCGGGGCGTGCGCAGCGGCTGCACCCACTCGCGGTCGTAGTGGTACAGCCACAGCGGGTAGCGGTTGCCGCTGACCAGCACGACGACGTCGCCCGGCTCAGCCTCGCTCCAGATCGCCAGGGTCATCGTCGGCAGCGTGTCCGTGGCGCGGCGGGGGGCGTAGTAGCCCGGGAGGTGCCAGAGGGAGGGGACGATGAGCAGCGCCGCAATCGCCCATGCGCCGCGCCGCCGCGCCGCGACGCGGGCGATCAGCGCGGCCGCGACGGTGAGCGCGGGGGCGGCGAAGGGGACGAAGTAGCGTGCCTCGACGTTCGGGCTGTAGAAGAGGGAGCGGGGCTGCGTGATCGCCCAGATGCAGATCGGGGGGATGACGAGGAAGGCGAACAGGAGGGAGGCGGGGCGCCTAAAGCCCTCACCCCCCGACCGCCTCCTTCTCCCGACCGCGCCAAGGGCGCGGTGGGGACCCTGTGGATTCGTTTGGGGGAGGGGTAGGTCGTATTGCCGGGGGAGGGAGTCGCGAGATCGGTCAGCAAAGGTCGCCGCGAAGATCAGCGCCAACAGCAGCGCCGCGGCAAACGCGATGACCCACGGCGTGACCGCGTCAATGTCCGTCGACACGCCGGTCGCCAGGAGCGTCAGCCAAAGCCTCGCGACGAACGCCGCGCTCGGCCCCTCCGCCACCGCTCGCCATGACGACATCCGCCCGCCCGCATAGATCGCCCACGGCGCGAACGCAACGAGCACCGCTACCTGCGCCGCCGACCACGCGCCGACATCGCGCCAACCAACCTCCCCCGGCGACGCGACCTCCCCCTCCCCCAAACGATTCCACGGGGTCTCCGCCGGGCCCTTGGCGCGGTGGGGAGAAGGAGGGGGTCGGGGGGTGAGGGCCTTAGGCCCCTGGCGCATCGCCGCCTTGCGCCGACCAAGGTCGCCGCGCCGCAGCAACACCCACCCCACCCACATGTTCAGCGCCACCAACGCCGCCCCCGCCAAGTACACCGTCCACAGCGCCGCCGCCGCCCCTAGCGCGTACAGCGCCAGGTCGCGCCACCGCCGCGTATCCAGCCAGCGCACCGCGCCCAGCGTCGCCAGCATCACGGCGGCGGCGGCAAGCGTGTACATCCGCAGCTCCATCGACCACCACACCATGAAGCGCGACGTGCCCACGGCCGCCACCGCCAGCGCCCCGCCCCACGGCCCGCCGAGCCGGCGGCCCAGCGGCCACGCCAGGGCCGTGACGACGACGCCGACCAACGCGACGCCCAGACGCAGCGCGAAGGCGCTGTCCCCCACGAGGTGCAGCCACGCCCAGAGCGACGCAAAGAACAGCGGTGGGTGGACGTCGCCGGCGGTCCAGCGCACGGCCGCGGACAGGCCCTGGCGGATGGCCCAGACCGCCAGACCCTCGTCCCACCAGATGTCGGCCTCCGCCAGCAGGTGGACGCGCAGCGCGAATGCGGCCAGGAGCAGCGCCACGGCCGCCATGTGGGCCGAACGAGCCGAACGGACCGAACGGGCCGAACTGAGCGAACGGGCCGAATGGGCCGGACGGGCCGAATGGGCCGATCGGCTCGTCTCGAGCGGCCTCGCAGATAGAGCCGCGTCGCTCATCGCCGGGCGCGTCGAGGCGGTGGACGATGTCGGCGCCGCGGCCGGACGACCGCCGCCGCGCACGGCGCGATCATTCGGGCGTAGGGCGAGCGGCCAGGTTGCGGCGCCGGACGTTCCGGATGGCCAGGAGCACCGCCGCCGCGCCCGCCAAGTAGAGCGCCCAGCGCAGCAGCACCGCTTTGAGCGGCCAGAGCGGATCGGGCGGGTCGGGCGCGGTGATCCGCACCTCGTCCAGCGGCAGCTCGCCGGCGTCGACGCGCAGGATCACGCTGTGGTCGCCGAACGGCAGATCGTCCTCGCCGTACTCGGTCTCGCCGGGCGCCAACGTGAGGGTGCGGGTGACGCTGTCGCGGAACACGAACAGCGTGATCGGGCCGCTGGCGGCGGATGTGACGGGCGTCGTGACGGTGAGCGGCGCGGTGGATGTGACCGCTACGGTCGGCGATA
>JBDTSC010000429.1:0-3379 GCA_039931375.1 Ardenticatenales bacterium | reverse complement strand
AACCCGCTGCGGCAGGGCTGACCGACGACGCCCTTGCTGTCGCTGCCGCGGAGCGCGGCCAACGACAATAAGAAACCCGCACGGACGACGTCTCGCCGGACGAGGCGGCGTTCTGGTGGGTGGTGGCGGATGCGGATGGGAACGTGGATGGGGCGGTGATGGGAGCGTTGGGGAGCAGGTAGTGATGGGCTAGCTCCTCTCACGACCGACGATCGCGCTGCATTCACGGTTGATCGGCGCCCAAATCACTGTGGTTTGGGGGCCGATCCAATGTACTAATCGGACGAGATCCCTTATGGTTTGGTACGATAGCCGCGCGATCCGCATCGGACCGATATCGTCCACCACTGGGAGGAACGGTGAGCGCCGCAGAGGCTTCGTCGAATCCGTTCTTCGACCACCCCATCCTCAACTCCCCCTACCACGTCCCCACCCGCTACTGGGAGCTGGACGAGCACGGTCAGCCGACACAGCGGATCGTGGCGACGCGGCGGGCGGCGTCGTTTGTCACGCCGATCCCGAAGCCGCGGAAGCGCAAGCGGGCGGCGGAGCAGGCGGAGATGGTCTTCGACGAGGGGCACGGGCTGTCCACGGCGGAGCAGCTGTACGATCCGAACCCCAAGATCAACGAGGTGCGCCGCCTGGTCGAGACGTGGCGCGCTCTGCCCAACCCAACGGATTGGCAGGTGACGCCCGAGACGGCGCGCTTGCTGCAGCACTGGCGGCACCACGACTTCAGCGGCTTTCGGCCTTTCTTCTGCCAGGTCGAGGCGGTGGAGACGGCCATCTGGTTGACCGAGGTCGCACCGCAGTCCGCGTCGGGCAGGCGGGTACTCGAATATCTGGAGGCCGCGAATCAGGCGGCCAATCCGGAGCTGATGCGTCTGGCGCTAAAACTGGCCACCGGGGCGGGCAAGACGACGGTCATGGCGATGCTCATCGCGTGGCAGACGGTCAACGCGGTGCGTCGGCCGGGGAGCAAGCAGTTCACGCGCGGCTTTCTGGTCTGCGCGCCGGGCTTGACGATCAAGGACCGGTTGCGGGTGCTACAGCCGAACGACCCCGACAGCTACTACACCAGCCGCGAGATCGTACCGGGCGACATGATCGAGGACGTGAACCGGGCGAAGATCGTCATCACCAACTTCCATGCGTTCAAGCTGCGCGAGCGGATGGGGTTGTCCAAGGGCGGGCGCCAGCTGCTTCAGGGCCGTACCGGCGAGGCGCCGCAAACGCTGGAGTCCGAAGGGCAGATGATCCAGCGGGTCATGCCGGACCTCATGGGCATGAAGAACATCCTGGTCCTGAACGACGAGGCCCACCACTGCTACCGCGAGCGGCCGAGGGACGCGGACGACGAGGCGCTGAAGGGCGATGCGCGGAAGGAAGCCGCCAAGAACAGCGAAGCGGCGCGGATGTGGATCTTGGGCATCGAGGCGGTCAAGCGCAAGCTCGGCGTGAGCCGGGTCATCGACCTGTCCGCGACGCCGTTCTTCCTCAGCGGTTCGGGCTACGCCGAGGGCACGCTGTTCCCGTGGACCATGAGCGACTTCTCGCTGATGGACGCGATCGAGAGCGGGATCGTCAAGCTGCCGCGCGTACCGGTGGCGGAGAATATCCCCGGCGACGAGATGCCGATGTTCCGCGATCTGTGGGGGCACATCGGCAAGGAGATGCCCAAGAAGGGGCGTGGCAAGGGCGCCGAGCTGGACCCGCTCAAGCTGCCGGCGCGGCTGCAGACGGCGCTGGAAGCGCTGTACGGCCACTACGAGAAGACGTTCAGGCTGTGGGCGGACGCCGGGATCAAGGTGCCGCCGTGCTTCATCATCGTCTGCCAGAACACGGCGATCTCGAAGCTGGTGTACGACTTCGTGTCGGGCTTCACGCGGACGAACGAGGATGGCAGCATGCGGCTGGAAAACGGTCGGCTGGCGCTGTTCCGCAACTTCGACGAGCACGGCAGCCCGATCGCACGACCGAACACGTTCCTCATCGACAGCGAGCAGCTGGAGTCCGACGAGGCGTTGGACGACAACTTCCGGGCGATGGCTGCCGACGAACTAGAACGCTTCCGGCGGGAGATCGTGGCGCGGACGGGCGATCGGCACGCCGGGGAGAACATCACGGATCAGCAGATACTGCGGGAGGTGATGTTCACGGTCGGGAAACCGGATCAACTGGGCGCGGGCATCCGCTGCGTGGTCTCGGTGTCGATGTTGACCGAGGGGTGGGACGCCAACACGGTGACGCATGTGCTCGGCATCCGCGCGTTCGGGACGCAGCTGCTGTGCGAGCAGGTGATCGGGCGGGCGCTCAGGCGACAGTCCTACGACCTAAACGACGACGGGCTGTTCGACGTTGAGTACGCCGATGTGTTCGGCATCCCGTTCGACTTCACGGCCAAGCCGGTGGTGGCGCCGCCGCAGAAGCCGCGGGAGACGGTGCTGGTGCGGGCGGTCAGCCCGGAGCGTGACAGGCTGGAGATCCGGTTCCCGCGGATCGAGGGCTACCGGGTGGAGCTGCCGGAGGAACGGCTGAGCGCCGAGTTCAACGACGAGTCAACGTTGGAGTTGACGCCCGACCTGGTGGGGCCGTCGATCACGCGCAACTCGGGGATCATCGGCGAGGGCGTGGACATGAGCTTGGCGCACTTGGGGGAGATCCGCGCCTCGACGCTGGCGTATCACCTGACGAAGCGGCTGCTGGACACCAGCTGGCGCGATCCGGGCGAGGCGCCCAAGCTCCACTTGTTTGGCCAGCTGAAGGGGATCACCCGGCTGTGGCTGGACGATTACCTGGTCTGCAAGGGCGAGAGCGTCCAGCCGGGTCTCTTGATGTACCAAGAGCTGGCGGACATGGCCTGCAACAAGATCACCTCCGCCATCACGCGCCGGTTCCAGGGCGAGCGGCCGATCAAGGCGCTGCCCGACCCGTACAACCCGACCGGATCGACGCGCCACGTGCGGTTCAACACGTCGCGCGCCGATCGTTGGGAGACCGATTCCCGATCCTGCCATATTAATTGGGTGGTGCTGGACAGCGACTGGGAGGGCGAGTTCTGCCGGGTGGCGGAGAGCCATCCCAAGGTGCTCGCCTACGTGAAGAACCACAACCTGGGGCTGGAAGTGCCCTACCGGTTCGGGTCGGTGCAGCGGCGCTACCTGCCGGACTTCATCGTGCTGGTGGATGACGGGCGCGGGCCGGACGATCCGCTGCACCTGGTGGTGGAGATCAAGGGTTACCGCCGCGAGGACGCCAAGGAGAAGAAGTCCACGATGGACACGTACTGGGTGCCGGGGGTGAACCATCTGGGGACGTACGGGCGGTGGGCGTTTGCGGAGTTCAGGGATGTGTATCAGATCGGGGCGGAGTTCGAGGG
>JBDTSC010000428.1:0-3384 GCA_039931375.1 Ardenticatenales bacterium | reverse complement strand
ACCCCGGCGACAATGTTCTTCACGTGGCAGAACCTCAACCGCCGCTACCCCCTCCCCTTCCGCGCCTTCGAGCGCTACGCCTACCGCACCGCCGCCGGCGCCGTCGCCGGCTCCGCGACCGCGGCGGCGGTACTACGCGCCAAGGGCTTCGACGCGGCCAAGCCCATCTGGACGATCCCGCAGTTCGGCGTCGACGAGCAGATCTACCATCCGCCTGCGGCCACCGGATTCGAACATGCGGCCACCGGAGTCGAACCTGCAGTCACCGCAGTCACCGCAGTCGACGAGCCGCCTCGCGACACCCGTCCCGGCCGTCTTGCCGTCGCCTACGCCGGCCGCCTTATCGAAGCCAAGGGCGTCGCCGATCTGATCGCCGCCGTCGCCGCCCTCGCCGCCCTCGCTGACGACCGCCCCGGCATCACCCTCGAGATCCTCGGCTCCGGCCCCGACGCCCCCCGCCTCGCCCGCCTCGCGGCCGCCGCCGGCCTGGCCGACCGCGTCGCGTTCACCCCGTGGCTCCCCAGCGCCGCGATGCCCGCCTTCTACCGCCGCATCGACGCCCTCGTCCTGCCCAGCCGGTCGACGCCGACGTGGATCGAGCAGTTCGGCCGCGTCCTCACCGAGGCGATGGCCTGCGGCGCCGTCGTCGTCGGCTCCGACTCGGGCGAGATCCCGCACGTCATCGGCGACGCGGGCCTCGTGTTCCCGGAGGGCGACGTCGACGCGCTGGCCGCCGCCCTCCGCCGCCTGGCCGACGACGTCCCGCACCGCCTCGCGCTCGCCGCGGCCGGCCGGCGGCGCGTCCTCGAGCGGTTCACGATGCGGGCGGTGGCCGATGCGACGGTGGCGGCGTGGCGGGACGTGCTCGGCGCAGCGCCACCGTCAGCGTCGGGCGCGACCGCCGTCCACCGCGAGCAGCGGCAGCACTGACCGCCACCGGCTCTGCGGGCTGGCCGTCCCGCCCGGCGCGGCCAGCACGACCCAGTTCGCGATCCGCCCTTCGCCCGCGAACGCCTCGCCATCGCACGTCAGCGGATCGGCGTCGCGCTCCTCGCGGCCGATGATCAGCGCCGCCCGATCCGCCCTCCCGCCCGCCCCCCCGCCCGCCCCCCCGCGCGCCGCGAACGCCGCGAACGCCGCGTCGCCCATCACGCCCCCGTCGAACGCGGACACCAGCCGCCGCCCCTGCGGCGTCGCCGGATCGTCGAACTCGACGGCCAAATCGGACATCGTCTCGTCGCTGGCGTGCGAACCGATCGCCTGCCCGGAGGCCAGCACGCTCCCGACGTCGACGGCGACGTCGCCATCGACGCCGACCGCGCGCCGCACATGGAACAGCACCGCCGTGTACCTCGCGTCGACCGTCGAGCGGATGCGGATCTGATCGCCCGCCCACTCCGCCTGGACGCTGACGACCGTTCCAGCCAACGGCGAGACGATCGGCACCGTCGTCCACGACGGATCATGCGCCTCGCCCGGCTCACCGCCGACGAACTTGAGGTAGTGCTTCATGCTCCGGCAGCGCTCGACGCCGTCGCTGTAGTCGTGGCCGACGCCGGAGCGGAAGCGGCTGATCTTGGCGACGCGCTCGAGGGGGACGGGGGAGGTCGTGATCACGGCGGGCGACGCGCTCGCGCGGACCGCGGGAACCTCCCGATTCACACGCGCCAGCGACGCGACGCCAGGGCGACTGCCGGCGCATCCAGCCACCATGCTCGCGGCCGCGAGCGAGAGGAATAGCGGCTTGGCAGACGAGCGGCTACGCGGTACCCTCAGCCCTGCGGTTCTGACACGATCGGCTGGCGTGGACATCCTACCGCACCTACGCAATTCGTTCGATGATGGTCCATGGTGATTGTGGACCCACGGGCGAACAACGTCACATGCTGTCGGCGGTGCCGGCCACTCCTTACGCGGGAAGCGATACCCATGCCCGACCCCTTCACCTTCGGCGGCCCCATCGTCTGGCGCCCGACGCCCGCGCACATCGAGCGCGCGAACCTCACCGCGTTCATGCGCGAGCACGGCATCGCGGACTTCGCCGCCCTGATGGAACGCTCCACCACGGACGTCGCGTGGTTCACCGACGCCGTCCTGCGCATGCTGGACATCCGCTTCCCCACGCCCTACACGAGCGTCGTCGACCTCAGCCGCGGCATCCAGTGGCCGGAATGGTGCGTCGGCGGACGGATGAACATCGTCCACAACTGCCTGGACAAGCACGCCGGCACCGAGGTCGACGCGCGCCCCGCCGTGATCTTCGAGGCCGAGGAGGGCGCCACACGCACCCTCAGCTACGCCGAGCTGCGCGCCGACGTGAACCGCGCCGCGAACGCGCTCACCGCGCTCGGCCTGGGCAAGGGGGACGCCGTCGGGATCTTCATGCCGATGGTGCCCGAGATCGTCGTCGCCTTGCTTGCCGTCGCCAAGGTCGGCGGCATCTCGCTGCCCCTGTTCTCCGGCTACGGCGCCGAGGCGATCGTCAGCCGCCTGGCGGACGCCGACGCCAAGGCGATCTTCACGACCGACGGCGCGTTCCGCCGCGGCAAGCCCGTGGCGATGAAGCCCGTCGCGGACGAGGCGGCGGCGGCGATCCCGTCCCTGCGGCACATGATCGTCCTCCAGCGCACGGGCCAGGACGTGCCGATGACCGCCGGCCGCGACCACTGGTGGCACGACGTCGTCGCCGCCCAGTCCGCCGACGCCCCGACGGCCGACACGGCCGCCGAGGACCCGCTGATGCTCATCTACACCTCGGGCACGACCGGCCGGCCCAAAGGCGCGCTCCACACGCACTGCGGCTTTCCCGTGAAGGCGGCGCAGGACATGGCGTTCGGCACGGACGTCCACGCCGGGGACCGGATCTACTGGATGACGGACATGGGCTGGATGATGGGACCGTGGCTCGTCTTCGGCTCGCTGCTCCTGGGCGCCACGTGCGTCCTGTATGACGGCGCCCCTGACTTTCCCGGCCCGGACCGCATCTGGGACCTCGTCAGCCGGCACAAGGTCGATGTGGTCGGCCTCTCGCCCACGTGGGTCCGCGGCCTCGTGCCGCACGGCGACGCGCCGCACGCCGCCCACGACCTGAGCTGCGTGCGCGCCTTCGCCTCGACCGGCGAGCCGTGGAACCCCGACCCGTGGCACTGGCTGTTCGAGCGCGTCGGCAAGGGCAAGGTGCCGATCATCAACTACTCCGGCGGCACCGAGATCTCGGGCGGCATCGTCATGGGCAACCCGATCCTGCCGCTGAAAGCGTGCGCCTTTAGCGGCCCGTGCCCCGGCATCGCCGCCGACGTCGTGGACGAGGCCGGCAGCTCGGTGCGCAACGAGGTCGGCGAGCTCGTGATCCGCGCCCCGTGGATCGGCATGACGCGCGGCTTC
>JBDTSC010000427.1:0-3410 GCA_039931375.1 Ardenticatenales bacterium | reverse complement strand
GCGTCGCCTCCCGCGTTCGTCACCCGCTCCACTGCCGCTACACTTCCCCCCATGGTCCCTCTCCCATTGCCGACCCGCCGCCGCTTCACCGCCGCATCGCTGGCTGGAGCCGCGGCTGTCGTCGCGATCGCCACACTATCTGGCGGCACTGAGACCCGCGTGGGCCGGGCCGCACCGCCTGCGCCCATCGCCCGTCCCCGCCAGCAGCCGACGGACGGACCGACCCGCACCCCACGCCCCGCCACGCCGACGCCGATGCCCGCCACGCCGGTACCGCGGCCGAACCTCACCCTCGGGCGCGTGGCCGTCGAGCGGGCGCGGCACGACCCGCAGACGCTGGCGCTGACGGCGACGTTCTCCGCCGCCGTGACGAACACGGGCGTCTTGACGGACGTCGGTCCGATCTCGCTGACGTGGTTCGCCGACGTGAACCACAGCGGCGCCTACGAGGCGGCCGTCGACACCGTGTTGGCCGCCGCGGTCCGGCCGAACGACCTACGGGTCGATGCCGGCGTCGTGCTCAGCGCAACCGGCGGCGGCGCCCTGCCCTTTCGGGACGCGCCGGTCCTGGCGGCCGTCCGCGGCAGCGGGACGGTCGGCGAGGGGGCAGCGACGGACAACGTGGCCACAACGGCGAACCGTTGCGGCCGCCCGTCGCCGCCCGACGGCGGCGGGTGGGCGACGCCCCAGCTGAAGTGGCGCTGGCCGCGTCCTGGGCCGACGCCCGCCGCGCCGGCCGCGCGCCAGGTCGAGGCCGCCCCAGCGGTGGTCGATCTGGACGGGGACGGCGGCGCCGACATCGTGTTCGCGACGTTCGACCGCACGACGGAGCCGGACAGCGGTGTGCTGCGCGCCGTGGACGGCACGACGGGCCGCGACCGCTTCGCCGTCATCGACCCCGCGTGGCGGGTGGCGGCGTTCAGCGCGCCGGCCGTCGGCGATCTGGCCGGCGACGGCGCGCCGGAGATCGTGGCGGTGGACGCATCGTCGTCGGCGGTGCTCGCGTTCGAGGCGGACGGGACGCCGTTGTGGCGCAGCGGAGCCGTGCTCAACCCGGTGGACGCGCGCCGGCGCCTGGCCGGCCCGTCGCTGGCGGACCTGGACGGGGACGGCTGGCCGGAGATCCTCGTGGACGATGTCGTGCTGGACGCGGCCGGCCGGCTGCGCGGCCGCGTTCCGCCGAACGCGCTGGCCGTCGATCTCGACCTGACCGGGCTCGGCGGCGACGACGGCACGGCACGGCCGGAGATCGTCGGCCTCGGCATCGCGCTGCGGCCGTTTCTCGGCGGGCGGTGGTTCGAGCCGCTGTGGCACCTCGACAGCGTCAGCGGCCTGATCGGCTTCAACGCGGTCGCCAACCTGGACGATGACCCGTACCCGGAGATCGTGGTCGTCGGGGACTCGGGCGATATCCAGATCCTCAACCACAACGGCGAGCCCTTCGGCCCCGTCCGCTGCTTCGCGCGCGACCGCGAGGAGTGCCGCGGCGTGCAGGGCGGCCCGCCCGTGCTCGCGGACTTCGACGGCGACGGGCATGTCGACATCGGTGTGGCGGGCCGGCGCCACTTCAGCGTGCGGACGGCCGCCGGCGCGCTGTTGTGGCAGATCGAGACGGACGATACGAACTCCGGCCGCACCGGGGCCTCCGCCTTCGACTTCGACGGCGACGGCGCCGCCGAGGTCGTGTACGCCGATCGCTCCGTGCTGCGGATCATCGACGGCCGTACGGGCCAGGTGCGCTGGCAGACCGGCCGCACGAGCCTGACGACGTTCGAGCTGCCCGTCGTCGCCGATATCGACGCGGACGGACGGGCGGATCTGGTGGTCGGGGTGGGCGACGACGGCGCGCCGCTGGCCGGGCTGGCGGTGTACGGCAACCCGGCGTGGCCGCCGGCGCGGCCCGTCTGGAACCAGCACGCCTTCGCCCATGCGTTCGTGGACGATGCCGGGCGCATCCCGCGGATCGCCCAGCCGTCGTGGCAGGTGCGCAACGGCTTCCGCGACGCCGGCCTGCCCGGCGCCCCGCCGTTCGCCCAACCGGACCTGACCGTCGGGCGGATCGTACGGGACGGATCGCCGCCCGACGGTGACGCGCCGGCGGGCACGGTGCGGATCCTGGCCCGCGTCGGCAACGCGGGCAGCGCCGTGGCGGGGCGGGGCGTCATCGTGTCGTTCCGGGCCGGGGCGATCGACGGCACGCGCATCGCCACCGCCACGCTGACCATGCCGCTGCCCGCCGGCGCCTACTCGGACGTCGCGGCCGACTGGCCGATGGCCGTGGACACCGCGGCCGTCGTCGTGGACCCGCGAGGGGCGGTGGCCGAGTGCGACGGTGGTTGGCGGGCGATCGGTGCGCCGGCGGATGCCCGCGCGAACAACGTCCAC
The DNA here is from genome assembly GCA_039931375.1 of Ardenticatenales bacterium. GTDB lineage: Bacteria > Chloroflexota > Anaerolineae > Epilineales > Epilineaceae > Avedoeria. Next base: position 1,025 of record JBDTSC010000427.1, on the reverse strand, counting down.
ATCGCCCGTTTGGCCGACCTGCCCCTGGCCCCGCCGACCGACACGCCGACGGTCACGCCGACGCCGGCCGACACCCCGACGATCGGGCCGACGCCGACGCTGGTGTTCGATCCGTGGGGCACGATGACGCCCACACCAACCCCGTCCCCGTCGCGAACGCCCGGGTCGGCGACGCCGGCCACGCGCACGCCGAGCGCGACGCCGACCGACGCCATCGCATCGACGCCAAGCGCGACGCCAAGCGCGACGCCAAGCGCGACGCCAAGCGCGACGCCGAACGGCACGCCGGTCGCCACGCCGACCGTTACACCGTCGATGAGCGCCACCGCTCCGCCGTCCCCCGCGGCTCCGACGCCGACCGCGACCCCTCGCGTCGGCCCGTCGACCGCCTGGCTGCCGATCGCCCTGGCGCGTCCGTGCGCCGCCGGGTCGCGGCTCGTCGACGCGATCCTGGTCGTCGACACGTCCGCCCACATGGCCGAGCACGACGGCGCTTCGACGCGCCTGCAGCTGGCCCAAGGCGCGGCGACGTCCGTCCTGCGCGCGCTCGCCGACGGCCCCGGCGACCGCGCCGCGCTCGTGACCGCCGGCGACCGCGCCGCGCTCGCCGCCCCGCTCGGCGCCCCAGACGACGCCCAGCGGCTCGTCGACGGCCTTCGCGCCGAGCGGGCGACGTCGCTGTTCACGCCGATCGACCAGGCGATCGCCTTTGCTCGCGGCGCGCTCGTCGATGCCCGGCCGGGGGCGGCGCCGCTGATCGTCGTGATCAGCGACGGGCGTGCCTGGGCGGCGCAGATCGACGCCGCGGCCTCTGAAGCGCGCGGGGCGGAAGCGGACGGCGCGGTCGTGGTCGCGATCGGCGTCGGCGATGCGGCGCCGCCGGTGCGGGCGGCGCTGGTGGCGATCGCGGGGAGCGTTGAGCGGGTGAACGATGTGCCGGGCGAAGGGCGCGGGCGCGGCGAGTGGGCGGTGGGGGTGGGGCGGTGTCCGGGGGGGGCTTGGCGGTGGCGGAGGTGAACGATGGT
>JBDTSC010000426.1:0-3413 GCA_039931375.1 Ardenticatenales bacterium | reverse complement strand
TGTCGACTAGAATGCCAGGTCGATCGGGCGCCCGGCGGCGGTGCGTCGAACATGAGACGATGCCACCCTGCCACCTTTGGACCAAACCGACTTCGGACGACGGCCACCGGAAGGAACGACGTGCAGGGTCCCACCGAACCGCTCGCACCGGACGACGAACGCCCCATGCCGATCACGCCCGACGTCGTGTCGGGCGAGATCCGCGACTTCGTCAAGACGCACGAGCGTCGCCGTCGCCAGTTTCCGAAGGCGATGCTTGTCGGCCTCCTGGCCGGCCTCGTCGCCGTCGCGTTCCGGATCAGCGTCGATCGTTTGGACGAGGCCCGCGATCAACTGATCACGTTCGCCCACACGCTCGGGTCCTGGGGCGTCCTCCTGCCGATGGCGTTCGGCGCGGTCGGGGCGGGCGCGGGGGTGTGGATGGTGCGACGCCTGGCGCCGGAGGCCGCGGGCAGCGGCATCCCGCACATGAAGGCGGTCCTCAATCGGCTGCGCGGGATGGCCTGGCAGCGGGTGCTCGCCGTGAAGTTCGCCGCTGGCGCGCTGGCGATCGGCAGCGGGCTGGCCCTCGGGCGCGAGGGACCGACCGTCCAGATGGGCGGCGCGATCGGGCAGATGGTCAGCAAGTGGTTGAAGGCCACGCCGCGCGAGCGCCGGACGCTGATCGCGGCCGGCGCCGGGGCGGGCTTGGCCGCGGCGTTCAACGCGCCGCTGGCGGGCGTGATCTTCGTGCTCGAGGAAATGCAACGCGACTTCACGCCGGGCGTGTTCACGGCGACGTTCCTGGCCACCGTCGTCGCGGACGTCGTCGCGCGCACGCTCACCGGCCAGTTGCCGACGTTCCACGTCGCCTTTCACCCCGTGCCGCCGTTGGCCAGCCTGCCCTTGTTCCTGGTCGTCGGCATCGCCACGGGCGTGCTCGGGGTGGCCTTCAACAGGGCGCTCCTGGGCAGCGTTCGGTTGTTCGAGCGGACGCAGCGCTGGCCGGCGTGGGTGCCCGGCGCGATCGTCGGCGGCGCCGTCGGCCTGGTCGCGTGGTTCCTGCCCGGCGCGGTCGGCGGCGGCGCCGATCTGGTCGAGCGGACGTTGGCCGGCAACATGGCGCTGGGCGCGCTTCTGGCCTTCTTCGTGCTGCGCTTCGTCCTGACGATCTTCTCGTACGGCACCGGCGCCGCCGGCGGCATCTTCGCGCCGCTGTTGGTCCTGGGCGCGCAGATCGGCCTTGCGGTCGGTCTGCTGGGCGTCCGCTACTTCCCGAACGCCGCTCCGGAGCCGACGATGTTCGCCGTCGTGGGCATGGCGGCCTACTTCACGGCGATCGTGCGTGCGCCGCTGACCGGCATCGTCCTGATCGTCGAGATGACGGGCAACTACTCCCTCATGCTCCCGCTGCTCGTGGCGTGCTTCTGCGCGTACGGCGTCGCGGACCTGCTCGGCGACCGGCCGATCTACGAGGCGCTGCTCGAGCACGACCTCATCCGCAACCAGGAGTCGCCGGAGATCGAGGGCACGCTGCTCCTCGAGCTGTCCGTCGAGCCGGGCTCGCCGTTCGAAAATCGCCGCGTCGGCGATCTCGGACTGCCCGTCGGTTGCCTGATCATCACGATCCAGCATGGCCTGCGCGACGAGGTGGCCACGCGCGATTCGGTCCTTCGCGCGGGCGACCGCATCACCGCCGTGATCTCGCCGCAAGCCGCCTCGGCCTCCGCGCTGCTGCGCGAGGGCGTCGAGTCGGCGCGCGGCTGAGGCGGCCCCCGCCCCCCCCCCGCCCACGGCGCAGGCATGCCCACCCCAACCGACGAACGCCACAACCTAGCCTTCGCCTCTCTCAACAGCGCCTTCTTTGGCGTCGGCTTGGGCATGGTGTCGTTCGTGTCCGTGATGCCGTTGTTCGCAAAGAACCTCGGCGCTTCGCCGATCGCGCTGGCGCTCGTGCCGTGGCTGCAGCCGCTGGGGTGGTACCTGCCGCAGCTGCTCCTGGTCAAGCGGGTCGGCCGCCTCGAGCGCTTCCACCCAGCCGTGCTGTTGGCGACGATCGTCGAGCGCGCGCCGTTCCTGGGTCTGGTGGTCCTTGCTCTCGCGCTGCCGTGGCTCACCCGCTTTGCCGCCGTCGTCGCGATGCTGCTGCTTCTGCTGGTCTTCGGCCTCGGCGGCGGCCTCACGGCGCCGCCGTGGCAGTCGCTGCTCGTGCGGATGACGGCGCCCGGCCACCGCGGGGTGTTCATCGGCGTCATGGTCGGCGCGATGCAGCTGACGAACGCGATCGGCGCGTGGTCCGCCGGGCACATCCTGGAGGGAACGCCCGACCGGTTCGGGTTCGCGATCTGCTTTGCGATCGGCGCCGTGGCGATGGCCGTGTCATACGGGTTCCTGACCCGGCTGCGCGAGCCGCTGGACGCGGTGACGGAAATCGTCGACGACGATCGCGCCGCCGCGCTCGTCCCGTCCGCCCGCGCGGTCTGGCGGTCGAACGCCCGCTTCCGGCGCTTCGTGGCCGCGCGCCAGACGGGCTGGTTCGCGCTGATGCCGGCCGCGTTCTTCGCCCTGGACGCGCAGCAGCGCCTCGGCGCAACCGCCGCCGACATCGGCTGGTACGGCGCGTGGTTCGCCCTGGTGCAGGTCGTCCTCAGCCCGGTGCTCGGCTGGCTGTCGGACCACGTCGGGCACCGCCGCGTGATGGCCGCCGGGGCGATCGCGGCAGGCCTGGCCGCGGCGCTGGCCGCGGTCGCGCCGACCAAGGCGTGGATGGGCGTGGTCTTCGCGCTCGCCGGGACGGCGAACATCGCCCTGACGATGATCCCGCTCATCTTCATCCTCACCTTTGGCGATGCGCGCACGCGGCCCGCCTACATCGGCCTCGGCCACAGCCTGGCGGCGCCCGGCCTCATCCTGGCGCCCGTGATCGGCGGCGCGCTGCTGCGCTGGACGGGCGGGTTCACGGCGGCTTACGCCCTGGCCGCCGCCGCGGCCGTCGTCACCGCGGTGCTGCTGATCGTAGACCGCTCGCTCTCGCCGGGGCGGCGGCCGATGCGGGGGGTGGCGCCGGCGGTCGGGGTGTGATCGTCCGATGGCGGCCGACGGCGGCCGACGGCGCAGCTTCGACGCCGGCGGGGGCCGCGTTCGAAGACGCGCCGCGGGCGGAGCTGGGCGTAACCATTCCCCCCCGCCAGCCGTCCTCCCTACCGGGCGCGGTACGCCGTCGGTTCGCCGACCAGCACGCCGCGGGGACAGGAAAACGCGTTCGAATCCACCCACACGCAGTTCTTGGAGGGACGCCACATGCACCCCCGGCAACCATTTGCGCCGGCCGCTCGACGTGCGCGCATCGCACTCGGCGCAGCGGGCCTCATCGTGATCCTGGCCGCCACGGCCTTCGCCTCTTCCCCGCCGATCATCCAGTCCGCCTCCGCCGC
>JBDTSC010000425.1:0-3414 GCA_039931375.1 Ardenticatenales bacterium | reverse complement strand
TGTCGTCCGCGGGCGGCTCCGCCTGGCGCGACCAGAGAGAACCGAGTTCTCCAACGTCCCTACCGGCTGAGCCACGGCAGCGCGAGGCGGCGCACGGCGCGCCAGCCGTCGGGGAGGCGCCAGGGCGCGTAGCCCAAGAGGCCGCAACTGCGCCCCGCCACGTACACGCGGTCGCCGACCGCAGCGAGGGCAGTCTTGTCCCATAGATCTGCTGGTCGCCATGCAATTTCGGACAGGTCGTAACCGTTCAGGTAAACGACCCCCGTCTCCCATGCGCCGTGGTAGATGCGGCTGGTGGCACAAACTACACCGTCGCCGACGACCGTCAGGTTCCGGAAGCCGTATCCGAAGAAGACCGCGTCAGGATCGTCGCTGCCGCGTCGCTCGGCCACCACGTGGATCGCGGCCGGGTCGGCGACATCGAGCAGGACGAGCGTGTCGAGGCCGCCAAGCGCGACGCGGTCGCCGGCGGCCGAGACGCGAACTTGATCATTCGTTTCGTCCACCCCCTGCCACTCGCCAACAAGCCGCAGACCGAGCGGACCGCCTCGCTCGAAGACGAGGAGGCGCCATGCGGCAGCGACGTATAGGCGCTCGCCGGACACCACGATGCCCGTCACGTCGACGTCGTCCCATGGCGTCGCGATCCGCGTCGGGTGCGCAGGGTCGACGACATCCAGCACGGTGAACCCGAAGCCCGACCAACCCAGGCCGAGCACGACCTTGTCGCCGAAGAGCGCCGCCGACTCCCATTGCGGCAGCCCATCAGACGAAAGCGCCGACCACGGAACCTCGCCGATGCGCCGGGCCGGGGTGGTGCCTAGGTCCAGAAGGATGAACCCTGAGCTTCCTGTTACTAGCGCCCGGTTCCCCGCCAGCGCAAGCGTGCCGACGTTCACGTCAGCGTTTGGGAAGACGTCAAAGCCCAGATCCGGATCGACGACGCGCACCTGCGCAACATTCGTATCCGGTTCGAGGAGCCACACCGTGGAGCCGTCATACACGAGCAGCCGGCCGTCGTCCGCGACGACATTGTCGACGGCGTGCGCCACCGTGCCCCGTCCTTCAGGCCTCGGCGTGTCGCTCGCTGCCGACCACACCTCCCAGATCGGTTGGTCCGCCGGCCGCTCTGCTCCGGAGTTTCGCCCCGTTGTGGCGAGCCAGCGGTCGCCGTCGCCGTACGCCGTGTTCAGGTACAACGGCAGCCCTGCACACGGCCGCCGCCATACTTCGATCGGCGGCAACGACCGCACGTCCAGGCGTGCGACCTCACAGCCCAGGCCATCGTAAAGGCCGACGAACGCGGTCCCGCCTACGAGCGTCAGCCCGTTGCCGACGAACGTGTCAGGCGGCGCCTCCCAGCGCCCCACCAGCGTTGGCCCGTCGGCTACGAGGACATCGACCACGCGAACGCCGCTCGTACGTTCCGCGCTCTGCTCCCGCAACTGCGGGCTAGGCTGAACGAAGACGAAGAGAAGCGAGTCGCGCAGCTCTGCTCCACCGAAAGAGTTGAACGGCCCGGCCTCGCCCACCCAACGGGGCGCCGCCAGATCGTGCACGTCCCACGCGCCGACGTGCGTGACGAACGGGATTCCCGCACCCGTCGTCGTCGTCGCCACGATCAGCCGGCCGCCGACGCGCCACAGGCCCGTCACCGCCCTCGCGTCGTCCACGGGTAGCTCGGCGACGCTCCGGAGGCGATCCGGCTCGGTCTCGTCCAGCGCCACGAGCACCTCCGTCGGCAGCCCGGCCAGCGGAGAACTTGTCTCGACGCTCAGCCAGATCGACCCATCTCCCGGCGCGATGTGGACAATGCGGCGAGAAGAAGCGGCGGCTGGCGGCGCGGGTAGCTCGAATCGCCAATCCTCCACCGGCCACTCCGGCTGGCGTACGTCGTAGCGGATCAGCGTGCGTTCGGCCGCGACGTACAGCTTCCCGGCCCGGACGGCGATCGTCTGGATCGGCAGCTCTACCAGCCACCGCCCGAGCGCATGCGGCGGATCGACCGCGATGTCGACCACCTCAACGAAGTGCCCGCCCGCTACGTAGACGATCGACCTTTCGCCCGCTACGGCACGCGCCATCCCGCCCCAGACGCTGACAAGCGGAAGTCCGCCGATCGGGGGGGCGACGACGTCGGCGTCGACCGCATGCACGCTGGAGGCGCCCCGGAGAATGGGCCGTCCTGGAGTGGGCTTCACAACCAAGGGATCGGCGGCTGCAAGGGCGGTCAGGACCGCGACGGCGGCAAGGCGGGCGCAGCGTTTTCTTTGAAGCGATAGCACGGCGAAGCGACGCATCGGTGATCTCCTCGGCGGTCGTCGGCCCTGGCACATTATATCGTCTCGTCGGCGGCAGATTGGAGGGTCCCCCGGGTCCCCAATTATTCATACGCTTGGATCGTGGCGCAGTGGCCTAGAATCCCGTCATGCCTCGCGTCGATTCTCATTCTCCCCGGACACCGCATGGCGACGCCTTCGCAGGCGCCCATGCGGACGCGCACGCCACGCCCGCCCGCCGCCGCACCGCCCCCGGCCTCGCCAACGCCCGCGCGTTCGTCGCCGCCTGCGCCGCCCGCACCGCCTCGAGCCCGTGGCGCGTCGACCGCTCGGCGTTCACCGCGCGCCTGGCGCGGCTCGTCGCCCAACCCGACGTGCTCCAGCAACGCCGCCTGAACCTGTGCGGCCCGGCCGCCTTCCTGCGCGCCTGGGCGATGCGCGACCCGGCGGCGTTCGCCGCGTTCGCCGCCGCGCTGTACGACGACGGGCACGCGCGGATCGGCCCGTTCGAGGTGCGGCCATCGCCCGGTTCGCTGATCGCCGAGGACTACGCCGCGCTGGCCGCCCGCCACGGCGGCTTCCCCGAGGCCGCCGACTGGCTGATGATGGGCGCGCTTCGCGACAGCGAGAACGCGATCCTCCCGTTCCACGGCCGCCCCGACGACACCGTGTCGGGCATGACGTTCCCGCGTGAGATGGCGCGCTGGCTGCGCGCGTGCGGGTGCTACGAGGTCGTGGCGGACGAGACGTCGCCGCTCGTGCCGGCGGGCATGGAGTACGCGCGATCCCTCCGCCCGGACGCGGCGACGGACGTGTTCCTCCTGCTCAACCTGCACGTTCTGCGCGAGCTGCGCCAGCCGACCGGACGGCGGCGCGCGGCAACGTTCCTCACGAACGCGTTTCCCGACCACTGGGCCGTGCTCGCGGCGCCGGTTGAGGAGCGGCCGGGGGGCGTTGTGGGGGTGAGGGTGTGGTCGTGGGGGATGGTGCTACAGGGGGAAGTCGCGGCGGAGACGTGGCGGGCGAACTTTTATGGGGCGGTGGTGGCGCGGGTGGCGCGGGTGGGGTGAAAGGGGTGAAAGGGGTGAAAGGGGGGGAAGGGGGTGCAGAGCCGCAGGGCCTCGGCGGGGGTGGC
>JBDTSC010000424.1:0-3421 GCA_039931375.1 Ardenticatenales bacterium | reverse complement strand
GCTTCCGCCACCGGCTCGGCGACGGCCTCGACCGCCGGCTCCGCGGCAGCTTCCGCCACCGGCTCGGCGACGGCCTCGACCACCGGCTCCGCGGCGGCTTCCACCACCGGCTCGGCGACGGCCTCGACCGCCGGCTCCGCGGCGGCTTCCGCCACCGGCTCGGCGACGGCCTCGGTGTTGCCTGCGCCCGAAGCCGCGGCGGCGTCGTCATCCCCGCCGGCGATGACGAGGTCATCGTAGGCGAGATCGGCGCGCTTCAGGCTGAGGCCGATGCGCTTGCGATCCGGATCGACGCGGATCACGCGGACCGTGACCTCGTCGCCCGGTTGGACGATCTCACCGGCCGGCTTGCTCTCGTCGGAGAGCTCCGAGACGTGGATGAGGCCTTCGATGTCCCCGTCCAAGCGGGCGAAGGCGCCGAAGTCCGCCAAGCGGGTGATCGTTGCGGAGATCACCTCGCCGACGACGAACCGCTCTTCGATGTCGCTCCACGGCTCCGGCATCAGCTGCTTCATCGACAGGCCGATGCGCTTGCGCTCGCGGTCGACGCTGATGACCTTCACGGTCACCTTGTCGCCGAGATGCAGCACCTCGCTCGGGTGGTTCACGCGGTTCCAGGCCAGCTCCGAGAGGTGGACGAGGCCATCCGCGCCGCCGATGTCGACGAACGCGCCGAAGTCGGCCAGGCTGGTCACGATGCCGGTAAGCACCTGACCCTCCTCGAGCGACGTCAGCAGCTCGCTCTTGGACGACTTGCGCCGTTCGCGCATCGCCGCCAGCTCCGAGAGGATCAGGCGGTTCTTGCGCCGATCGATCTCGATGATCTTGAGCCACACGAGCTGGGTCACTAGCGACGCCAACGGGCTTTCACCGCTGCCGTCGATCTGCTCGCGGCTGAACCCGTGCCGACGGTCGATCTGCGACGCCGGTACGAAGCCGCGCACCTGGCCGACGTAGACGATCAGGCCGCCCTTGTTGTGGCCGCTGACAGTGGCTTCGAACGTCTGGTCGTTCGTGTGCAGCTCCTCGGCCTGATCCCAATCCTGGCCGATGCGAGCTTGCGAAAGAGACAGGACGAGATTGCCCTGCCGGTCCTCGGGGTTGATGATGAGGCATTCGACCTCATCCCCCACCTGCATGGCCGCGAGATCGTCCTTGGTCATGGCGGACATTTCGCGGCTGGACAGGATGCCTTCGCGCTTGCCGCCGATGTCGATGAGGACTTCGCTGTCGCGGATCAAGGCGATGTGGCCGTTGACGATGTCGCCCCTCTGGAATCGCTTCCCCTTGTCGTCGTACGACTCAAGGAGCTCCAGCATCGGGTGGGGCATGGCGGATGTCGAGGTTGTAAACGGGTCGGTCATTAAGTCTTCCTCACACACAGAGTTGGTCGCGATTATACCGCAAGCGGGCCGCGCTACGGCAATCGCACCGGTGTGAGGTTGGCGGCGATGCCTGCGCGCCTAGACGTTGGCCAGGGCGATCGCCTCGATTTCGACCCGCGCGCCGCGCGGCAGCTCTTTGACGGCGATCGTCGAGCGGGCCGGGGGCTCGTGGCCGAAGAACTCGGCGTACACCGCGTTCATGCCCTGGAAGTCCTCCATGTCCACCAGAAACACCGTGGTCTTCAGAACGCGATCGAGGCTCGAACCCGCCGCGGCCAACACGGCCGCCAGGTTAGTGAGCGACTGCCGAGTCTGCGTGGCGATGTCGCCGTCGACAAGCTGTCCCGTGGCCGGGTCGATCGGCACCTGACCCGAGGCGAAGACGGACAGGTCGACGCGGATGGCCTGCGAGTATGGGCCGATCGCGGCCGGCGCCTTGTCCGTGGCGACGACGGTGCGATGGTGGCCGACACCGAGGTCGACGATGCGGCCGAGGCCTGACGCGTGATCGTTTGACGTGGGCATGGCGGTGTGTCCTTTGGGTGGTGGGGTCCAGGGTTATGGGTCTAGGTGCGCGCCGCCGCCACGGGCGGGTGCGCGACGTTGTTCATCGACGTCGCCTGGGCGAAGATCATCCGGCCGGCGACGGTCTGCAGCACGCGCGTGACGGTGACGTCGAGCATCTCGTCGACGTGCTCGCGCCCGCCTTCGACGACGACCATCGTCCCATCGTCCAGGTAGCCGACGCCCTGGCCGAACTCCTTGCCCTCCTGGATGATCCGGATGTCCAGCTGTTCGCCGGGCAGGAGGATCGTCTTGACGGCGTTCGCCAGCTCGTTGAGGTTCAGGGCGCTGACGCTCTCGATCGCGGCGACGCGGTTGAGGTTGTAATCGTTCGTCATGACCGGGCAGTGCAGTTCCTGGGCCAGACGGACCAGCTTGCGGTCGACCTCGTGCGTCCCGACGGCGTCCTTGTCCGTGATCTCGACCTTGACCGCCTTGGAGTTCTGGAGCCGGTTGAGGATCTCCAGGCCTCGCCGGCCGCGGTTGCGACGCAGCCCGTCCGCGGAGTCGGCGATCTGCTGCAGCTCGGCGAGGATGAAGCGCGGGACGAGCAGCGTCTTCTCGATGAACCCGGTCTCGGCGACGTCGGCGATGCGACCGTCGATGATGACCGAGGTGTCCAGCAGGATGTAGTCGCCCGACTGATCGTCCAGGGTGCGGCCGGATAGGATCCGCGAGAGGACGGACAGGTACGCGCTCGGGTTGCGCCCGACGATCGCGGCGCCGAGATAGCCGAGCGCGATCGCGGCGCCGAACGGGAGGAAGCGCGCGAACGGGTCGGGTAGGCTGCGCAGGGCCGGCGTGAGCAGGGCGGAGAGCAGCAGGCCGATCATCAGCCCGAGGGCCGCTCCGGCCAGCGACTGCGGCGCGACGTCGCTCAGATCGTCCCGCACGTGCAGCAGCGGCTGGACGACGGATGGCGTGAACAGGTAGCCGACCACGAAGCCGAACAGGGCGAACGACGTCGCCCACGCCAGCGTGACCAGCGCGACCTCTTGGAGGCCGCCCACGACGCCGGCGCCGAAGCGCGTGGCGATGGCAGTCGCCATCTCCTGCGACAGCACGGCCGTGCCGGCGCCGTAGCCGACGACGGCCATCGCGATCGCGCCGGACAGGCGCAGCCAGATTCGATATCGACGAGAACTCATAGCGGTGCTCCCTCAGCCGTTGGGCATCGGGACCGCCACAGCAGGAATGAATGTGGCGCCGGGTCGACCGTATGGCCGGTGGGTTCGGGTTGCGCGGTGTTCACGCGGTGCTGTGCCGGTCGGATGAAGGGTGACGCGAGATTGCGTCGGGATGAAAGGGCGTGACCGAGACGCGTGCGGCAGTGTAGGGAAAGCAGCGCGGCATGTCTTTTCTTTTGATGCTCGTTCAGGCATGCTGCAAGAAAGGACTGTGCGCAAATATGGCTTCTAAGAACAAGATCTTGCCAATCAAGGCCCGATCAGGGAAAACCTCAGTCATGCCTG
>JBDTSC010000423.1:0-3433 GCA_039931375.1 Ardenticatenales bacterium | reverse complement strand
CGGCTCCCCGAGCGGCGCCGCGGACAGCGACAGCGGCAGGTAGGCCCAGAACCGACTCGCCACCGGCGGCGCCTCGGTCGGCTGCGGCGTCGGAGCGATGATCGGCGGCATCGTCATCGTCGGCGGGACAGCCGTGGGCGGCTCGGCCGTCGGTGGCACGTCGGTGGCGGTCGGCGGCGCGGCGACGGGCCGCTCGCCCTGCTCGCCCCATGCACCGCCGGCGACGTCCCAACCGTCGGCGTCGCCGAACTCGAGGACGGCGACGACCTTGCTCTTGTTGTAGTTCGTGCCCTTTTCGCCCGTCAGCTGACCCTCTAGGTGGGCGGTTTCGCCCGGCTGGAGGACGTCGTCCAGCATCAGGTACTGGACGGCGCGCGCGGACTTCGTCATGTGGATGATCTCGATGTCCTCGACCAGGAACACCACTACCTGCGCTGGCTTATCGGCAAACGGGTCGAGCGGCAGCGTGCCGATGTTCGTCACGTCGACCTGCACTTTGAGCGAGTCCAGGGTCGCGCGCTTGTACCACACGTGCACTTCGGCCGTGGCCCGTTCGGCGCGCGCGGTCTGGAGCATCGCACCGTACTTCTTCTTGTAAGAGTCGGCTACGTGGGGGGTCTGCGCGCCCCAGGTCAACTCACGGCCGCTGTTGACCATGACCAACGGCAGGTTGCCCGTGCCGCCGTTCTGCCAGTAGCGCGCCTTCCGCCCGCCCATGTCGGGGGCGTCGACGTTGTACTCGAACATCGCGACGGGCATCTTTTGCCGCTCGATGTCCTTGAGCAAATCACTGGCCGCCGGACCGGCGACCATACAAATCGTTCAGGTATCCCGTCCGAACATCTCGAACAACGTGAACCGCTCTGTGTTCTGAGCCGCGGTCGGCCGGGCCAATCCCAGCGCCCCCGCCGCGCCCAACGCCAAGCCCACGGCAGCCGTGAGCATCACGGACGAACGACGCATCGTGCCCCCCTGTTTCCTCGTTTTGCATCCGGTTTTTGCATCCGGTGGACGGTGTCGACGGCCGGCGAGTGTACAGGCGCGTCCGCGACGCGTCAACGTGATTCCCGCGCCTAATGCGTCGGCGTGAGGAACCGAAAGGCCGCGCGGCGCGGTTGTGGACGCCGCGCGGCCCGATTGCACTCCTTGAAGAGCGTCGCCGCTCTCGTCGGCGGCTACTCAAGCCCTCGGTGGAGCGCCGGCAAGAACAGCCGCATCGCCCAGTCCGTGACCGGGGGATCGACGACCGGCGGCTCATCCGGCTTGGCTTCCGTCGCCTTGACGCCCTGCGCCAGGTCCCACTTGCCGTCCGTCCCCTTGTACTCGAGCGCGGCCAGGATCTCGAACCGCTTCATCGAGGAGGCGCGGATCGGGATCTCGGTCTCGACGGTCACGCTCTGGCCCGCCTTCAGCACGTCCGGAAGGTCGAGGACCTGGGAGTTCTGGGCGTAGTAGTTCAGGTGGATCACCTTCGCGTGTTCGACCGCGAACACCAGCAACGATGCGCCGTTGCCGCCCTCGAAGGGGTCGAAGGCCAGCTCGCCCGTGTTCTTAACGGTGACGCTGAGCCCGACGCTGTTGTCGCTGACCTTGTGCCACTGGGCGCTGACCTCGGCCGTCGGCCCGCCGTCGCCGGCGGCCTCGATCATCTTGGTGTAGTCCTTGCGGAAGTCGGCGTGCGAATTTTGGGTGGTCTCGCGGCCCGAGTTGACCAGCACGAGCGGCAGCGTTGCGCCCTCGCCCGGCGGGATCCCGGCCGCCTCGCGCCATCGCGACGCGCGCTGGCGCACGAACGGCGCCGTGTCATCGATGTTGTGCGCAAAGATGTAGGTGGGAATGCCTTGATCGCGATACTCCTGGGCCATCTGGTTGACCGCCGGACCGGCGGACGCACAGATCACTCAGGTGATGCGCTCGAAGAACTCGAAGATGACCATCTTGCCCGCGGGCGCCTGAGCGGCCGCCGGCGCATGGGTCCCGAGCGTCCCGGCGACGGCCAGGATCCCGAGGACCACAGGGAATCCGCGTCTCATCGACACCTCCCCGACGCGCGATCGCGCGCCGCCCCGTTGATCTGCCCGGACGAGGTCGCGGCCGCCCGGACAGGGTGAGTCATGGCGGATGGCTGGCCGCGTGCGCCAGGACGGTAGCCGCCGCCGATCCGTCTGTCAAGGCGCCTGTTCGCCCGCCCGGCGCGCCGCGGCGTCCGCCCGCTCGCGCGCCTCGAACAGGAGCAGCGCCAGCCCCTGCCCGTACGGCTGGATCCGCGACGCGTCGATCCGGTTGTAGAGCGCGATGCCTTGCTCCGCGGACGGCACGCCGGTGCCCGCCGACACCCCCGTCACGGCGCCGTCCGCGGCGATCCGCGCGACGACGCCGCCGTAGGCGCGATCCGCCGTCGCGCGGAGCGCCGGGGGCAGCCAGCCCGCGGCGATCGCCCGATAGAGCGCGGCGGCGATGCCGGCGCTGCCGGATGTCTCCGTGTAGTAGTCGGGCCGCGTCACCTCGGTGTGCCACAGCCCGCTCGGCGCCTGCAACCGGGCCAGCGCGGTGAGCTGGCGCACGAGGACATCCCGCAGCGCCGTGCGCAGCGGATCGTCCGCGGGCAAGCTGTCGATGACCTCCGTCGTCGCGAGCGCCGCCCACGCGTTGCCGCGGGCCCAATAGCCGCCGCTCATGTGCGGCGCCGCCGCGTCGGCCGGCGCCGCGCTCCAGCCGTGGAACCACAGTCCGCTCGACGGGTCCTGGAGCACCGCCGCGTGCGCGATCACCTGCCGCGCCGCCTCCTGGGCCAGCGCGACGTCGGCGGTCCCGGACGCGCCGTCGCCGGCAGCGGAGCCGCCTTGGCCGTAGCGGGCCAGGAACGGCGCCGCCATGAACAGCGTATCGTCCCAGACCTCGGGCCGGTCGGGCAGGTGGGACCACGCCCCCGGCCAACCGGCGGGCAGGTCCGCACCCCCGACGCCGAGCGGCAGCGCCACCCGCGGCGCGCCGGCCGTCCCGGCGCCGCCGACGAGCCACGCCGAGGCGCGCGCGAACAAGGCGCCGTGCCGGTCGTCGCCGTACGTGCGGTCGCGCAGCAGCGCGCCCCACGCCGGCACGATGTCGTTCGGCTGCCGAAGCGCCGGCCGCCGCGGATCGACCCAGCCCTCGCGCACGGCGCGCGACAGCCAGTCGTCCACCCACCGCAGCACGCGCGGGTCCCGGCCGTCGCTGTACGCCGTCATCAGGCCGACGAGGCCGACGCCGGCCTCCCAGTCCCAGACGACCAGCCGCCCGGATTCGGCGGGGCGGTCGAGCATCGCCATCAAGCGGTACGCGACGCGGTCGGCCAACGCGTCCGGGCGGCGGACGGCGGGCAGGTAGATCGGGCGGTGGGTCGGCGCTGGGGGCGCGGTGGGCGATGGCGTGAGCGGCGGCGGGGGCGACGGCG
>JBDTSC010000422.1:0-3436 GCA_039931375.1 Ardenticatenales bacterium | reverse complement strand
CGTCCACGAGGGCCGCGGACGTGCGCCGGTCCGCGTCGTCGTTCTCGAAGCCGAGGATCACGTCGCCGCCCACCAGACCGGCCACAACAGCGGCGTCATCCATTCCGGCCTCTACTACGCCCCCGGCTCGCTCAAGGCCCGCCTCTGCGCGGAGGGCCGCGAGGCGATGTTCGACTTCTGCGCCGCCAATGGCATCCCCGTCGAGCGCTGCGGCAAGCTCGTCGTCGCCACGCGCGCCGACGAGCTGCCGCGGCTGGATGCGCTCGAGGCGCGCGGCCGGGCGAACGGGCTCGTCGGACTGCGCCGCCTTGGCGCGGGCGAGATCGCCGCGTTCGAGCCCCACGCCGTCGGGCTGGCGGCGCTGTGGGTGCCGGAGACGGGCGTCACGGACTACGGCGCCGTCGCCGCGGCATTCGCGCGCGTCATTGTGGAGCGCGGCGGCACGGTGCACCTCGGCCACCGGCTGACCGGCGTGCGCCGCGAGCCGGACGGCCTCGTCCTGGCGACGACGGGCGGGGAGGTGCGCGCCGGCGGCCTCATCGCCTGCGCCGGCCTGCACGCCGACCGCGTCGCGGCGCTGTGCGGCGTCGAGGCCGGCGGCGTGCGGATCGTCCCGTTCCGGGGCGAGTACCACCGGCTCGTCGGACCGAGCGCGGACCTCGTGCGCCACCTCATCTACCCGGTGCCCGACCCGCGCTTCCCGTTCCTGGGCGTCCACTTCACGCGCGGCATCGACGGTGCGGTCCACGTCGGCCCGAACGCGATCCTCGCCCTAGCCCGCCACGGCTACCGGCGCGGCGCGTTCGATGCGGGCGACGCGGCGGCCATCCTGAGCAGCCCGGCCGTCTGGCGGATGGCCGCCCGCTATTGGCGCATCGGCGCCGGCGAGATCGTCCGCTCGTGGTCGCGCCGTGCGCTGGCGCGCTCGCTGCAGGCGATGGTGCCGGACGTGCGCGCCGAGGACCTCGTGCCCGCTGGGGCGGGCGTGCGGGCGCAAGCGCTCGAGCCGTCCGGGGCGCTGGTGGACGACTTTCGGATCGTCGAGGGGGAGCGGATGATCCATGTCCTGAACGCGCCGTCGCCGGCGGCGACGGCGTCGATCGGCATCGGGCGGTACATCGCCGAACGGGCGGCGGCGCACCTTGGCCTGGCCTGACGACGCCCTCGCGCGGCGCGACGGGCGGCTGGCGGTGACCGTCCTCGGTCTGGGTTGGGTCGGCTCGGCGGTCGTCGGCCGGCTGCTCGCACACACCGCCCGGCCGCTGGACATCAACGTCGTCGAGCCGAACGAGCTCCGCCGCGGCGCGTACCTCGACCTGGCGCACACGGCCGGCTTTCACCCCGCCCACCGCCTGCGCTGGAACG
This sequence comes from Ardenticatenales bacterium, assembly GCA_039931375.1. Lineage (GTDB taxonomy): Bacteria > Chloroflexota > Anaerolineae > Epilineales > Epilineaceae > Avedoeria. The sequence goes on along the minus strand of JBDTSC010000422.1, from coordinate 2,071 downwards.
ACGACGAAGCGTTTCGCGCCGCGCGCGCAGTGTTCCACGCGGCGGGCAACAGCAACGCCATCGGCGCCAGCCGCCGCTCGGTGGCCGCCGCGAACGTGGCGATCACCCGCTCGATTTTCACCGCGGCCCGATTCCGCCACGAACCGTTCGTCATCGTCATCGCCAACCCAGTCGACGTCATCGCCTGGCATACCTGGCGGACCAGCGGCCTCGACGCTGCGCGGGTGATCGGGACCGGCACGCTCCTCGAGTCGGCGCGGCTGGCGTACTACCTGGGCGATGCGCTCGGCGTCCAGCCCGCCGCCATCGACGCCTGGGTTCTCGGCGAGCACGGCGACGCGCAGGTGCCCGTCTTCAGCCGCACGACGGTCGATGGCCGGCCGGTGCGCACCGTCGATGCGGTCATCCGCGATCCGGCGATCCTTGCCCGCTGCGCCGAGCTGACCCGCACGGCGGCCGGGCAGGTGCGTCAAGCGCAGCCGGGCACCTGGTGGGCGGTGTCGGACTGCGCGGACTTGATCTTCCGCTGCCTGATCGGCGAGGCGGACCGTCGCTGTCCCGTGGGCGTGCGCATCGAGGGAGCGTGGGCACAGGCGCTGGGCGTGGACGACGGGTTCCTGGGGCTGCCGGCGCGGCTGCGGCAAGGGGGGATCGATCGGCTCGAGCCGGACGCGTTCGGGGGACTGGACGAGGGGGAATGGGGGGCGTTGCGGGTGGCAGCGCGGGGTGTGGCGGAGGCATGTCGGTGGCCGGAGAGCGGTGGCGATGTGAACATTTGACGGGCGGATTGCGAAGCAAACGGCGTTGGCCCACAATGGCTTCGCGCCGGGTTCGCTTCAACTTGAGGGCACAGGGCCATGATCAACGGGTTCATCAACGTCGCCATCTGGCCGCTAGCGATCGCTGGTGTCGCGATCCTGGTCGCGGGCGTGTGGCGCATGCGCACGCGGCTCACCGCGGCCGGCATCGCTCTTTGCGTGCCGCTGTTCGCCCTTCTGTTCATCGCCGGGTTTGGCGGGCTGGCCATGGACTCGCTCCTGCTCGGCAGCGCGGCGATGGCATACATGGGGGTGCGCGCCGGCGAACGGGTGGTCGCATGGGGGGGTGCAAGCGTCGTGGCACTCATCGTGGGGTTCTTGGCATGGATGGTGGCTTTGAGCGCCTGACGGAGCGTCGTCGCAGCGGTTGACCGAGCATTTTCCGATGGGGCAACAGCCAGGGTCTGCACCTGTCGCGACAAATTCTCGACCTCGCCGATATCGCGCTTGGGGACGATGTCCTGGCGATGGTCGAGGCGTGCATCCGCTAGGCTAAGCGTCGGTATCCGTCCGACCGCTGGCGCGCCGCCCCCACCGGTGATATCGTGCGGCTCGGCGGCCGACCGCAGCTGGCCGCCTCCGCTCATGCACACGTTGGAGGTAGGCCATGGACATGCAGACCGTGCTCATCTGGATCGTGGTCGGCGCGATCGCCGGCTGGCTCGGCCAGGCCGTCGTCGGCGGCTACGCCGGCGGGCTGATCGAGACGATCATCATCGGGATCATCGGCGCGTTCCTCGGCGGTTGGCTGGTGCCCATGCTCGGGATCGCCATGCCCGCCGGACTGTTCGGCACGATCATCGTCGCCACCATCGGCGCGATCGTGCTGTTGATCATCCTGCGCCTGATCCGCCGCAGCAGGTAGCCCGACCCCTCCTCGCGAGGGGCATGCGAACCGGTCCTGACCGCTGGGCCGGCTGCGTCGACGATCGGGCCAACGGCCGTTCGCCCGACGGCAGCCGGCCCAGTTGCGTGTTGCGGTTCAAAAGGTAGGCGTCGGCTCTCGCCCCCACCACTACCTTGCATTACAATGTAGTCATGCACACCGCGATCACCGCACCGACCGCGCATCGCTCCACGCCGACGTCGGCGTCGCCATCGATCACCGCCGTCATCGTCGGCGCGGGCATCGGCGGCCTCGCGGCGGCGGTCGCGCTCCGCCGGGCAGGCGTCGAGGCGATCGTCCTCGAACGCGCGCCGGCGCTGCGGACGGGCGGCGCGGGCCTTTGGCTCTGGCCGAACGCGCTGCACGC